>CALFVE010000023.1 GCA_937928475.1 uncultured bacterium
CATCCGCCAGACCCTGCTTCACCGCGCTCAGGCGCTGGCGCACTAGTTCGGTCAGGTTGGTCTGTACGTCCAGCAGGTAGAGGGAACTATCGGGGTCCGGCCCGCGGCGCACGTCTACGTAACTGCCCATCAGCCGCAGCGTCTCCAGCAAGTCGGCGGCCGCCGCCGGGCGCAAGCGGGGCGCGCCGCTTTCCTCCAACCCCAGCAGTTCGGCCAGCAGGCTCACCGACGCAGTTATCCCTGCCAGGCGCAGGACCAGCAAGTTGCGTACCAGGTCGAGCGCCGCCTCGGGGTTCTCCGGCGCCAGTTGCGCTACGTTCTTGCGGTAGAAATCCAGGGCCTCGCGGAAGTAGGGCGCCGCCTGGGGATGCATCAAGGCCAGCGGCTCCAGATAGGCGCACAGATCGCCGGGCGCGATCAGCCGGGTCGCCGCCCGGGAGAGGAAATCGCGCAGCCCGCCTCGGCCCGCCGGAGCCAGGAAGAACTGCAGGACGGTGTCGGCTTGCCCCAGATAGCGCCGTCCCACCGCCTCCAGACAGCGCTCGGCCAGAGGGTGCAGCGGGTAGGAGCGGCGCAGTTCCTCTGCCGCGAAACTGGGCGACCCGAAGGCCGCCTCGTACCGGGCATGGGTCTCCTCGGCGAGGGCTTGGCGGCCCCGGTCCCCGTCGGCAAAGCGCAGGGCCTGGTGCGCCACCTTGCGGACCGGCTCCGGCGACAGCGTGACTCGCGTGGCGTACAGCGCCCGCAGATTGCCCAGCAGATAAGGCTCCACCTCGCCGACCTTTTCCAGGCCTTCTTCCAGCACCGCCACTACCGTGAGGGGTTCCAGGCGCGCTCGCTGCCCCAGGAACTCCAGGAAGCCGTAGTCGTCGTGCGCCGCCTTGGGCCCGGCCGCAGCCAGGAAGCCCGCGAGGTCATCCAGCAGCCAGATGACGCCCACCGTCCCCGCCTGCGGCAAGATTTGCAGCAGGCGGGAGAGGCGCTCAGTCCGGGACTGGCGGAAATCGAGGGGGTAGCCAACCTGCCGCGCTACCGTCTGGGCCACTGCGATGGCCTCTTGGGGCCGGCGTAGGCGGAGTTGTTCCCAGGTATTAAAGCCGCCGATATGAGCGCGGATATACTCGTTGAGTTCCTGCCGGTAGCGCGGCAGGGCGTGCCGCTCGATCAGGTCCAGCGCGTAAGACTCCTGCGAGAGGGGGAGGTTGAGGTTGTACTTGCCCCGCGCCAGTTCCCGCTCGGCGCGGTCAAAGACGATGTTCTCCAGGCGCTCCTCCTGGCCCCGGTGTTCCTCCAGCGGCACCGGTACCACCAGGAAGTTGCCCTGGGGGCGCAGGCTCTGGTGCAGCGCGGTGAACTGGGGATGCCCCTCCAGGAAGACCGGCCAGACCTGGGGATACTCGCAAAGCAACGCCAGCACGGTGAGCAGGTGGGACTTGCCGCAGCGGGCCGGGCCCTGCAGCAGCGCCGCCGTACCGGTGGGGCCGTCCGCCAGCAGCGCCGGCAGCAGCGTGCTCAGCGCCTGCTCCACCTCGTCATCGCGCGCCAGGTACGCACCCACCAGCGTCGTCAGTTGCTCCCGGGTGACCAGGGAAAAGCCTTCCGTCTCCCGATCTAGGGCCGCGCGCAAGGGCTCCAGGTCGGCGAGACTGACCCCGGCCAGGCTAGTCTGGATTTGCAGTACGTCAGCCAGGGCTAACGGCAAGGTGGATCTCCCGTGAGGCAACAGTGAGCAATGAGAAGTGGTGCGTGGTCAGTGCTGGGTTGACGGCCTACTCTGGCGACCCCCTCCGGCCGTTTTCCACCTTCCACGTCCCACCTTCCACGTCCCACCGGTTGACAAACTCGGCCGCGCCGGCTATGATTTCCGCGTCATGAGTCAGGCAGCGCGCCTCTTCTTTGCTTGGTGGTGGTACCGCTAACCCTAGCGGGCCTGCCGCCCTGCCTGAGACTCAATTCAGCCGCATCGAGTGTCCCGGCCGCGAGCAGACCCACAGAAGGCTCGCGGCTTTTTCGCTTGATGAGCTCCCCTCCCGCCGCCACCAGAGCCAGCGTGCAGAGGGGAGAGGTCAATTCGCCACCGGTAGGCCAACTCCTTCTTGGCCGAAAGAGGGTTCTCGGCAGCGGTAGGGGAAGCAGGAGGCCGAACCGAAAAGGAGCCGGAGGGCTCCCCTGCACGAGACCTTCGCCAGCCATGGGCGCCGGAGGGGCGGAGCCTGCCCTCCGGGGCCCCCTTGCGCAGAGTGCAAGCGGGCGCTGGCTGCCGCCAGCCTGCCCAGCGCCGGCGGAAAGGAGGCAATATGATCAACGTTGCCGTGGTCGGCACCGGAGGTCTGGGCAGCCGACACGTGCTCAACTTCGCCGCGGTGGAAGGTTGTCGCGTGCGCCGGGTCTTTGACCTTGACCCGCAGGCCGCCAGCCGGGCCGCCGCCCCGGTCGGCGCCGAGGTGGCCGCCTCGCTAGAAGAATGCCTCGCCGACGACATCGCCGCCGTGGTGGTGGTCACGCCCACCCCAGAGCACGCCGCGCCTTGTCTCGCCGCGGCCGCCGCCGGCAAGCATATCTTCTGCGAAAAGCCGCTGGCCCGCACCCTCGACCAGGGCCGGGAAATCGTAGACGCCACTAGCCGGGCGGGAGTCAAACTGATGGTCGGACATGTCCTGCGCTACTTCCCCGCCTACCTGACCGCCCACCGCTACATCCAAGAGGGCGGGCTGGGACAGGTCGGCATGGCCCGCATGTCGCGGATCAACGTGCTCCCCCCGAGTCCCTGGTACGGGGACTATGTGAAAAGCGGCGGCGCCCTCCACGACCTCTCCATTCACGATCTGGACTGGCTGGTTTGGACCTTCGGCATGCCCGTGCGCATTTTCGCCCGGAACCTGGCCCAGCGTCTGCCGGCGCTCGACTACGGCCTGGTTTCCCTGCGCTTCGCCGGCGGGGAGATCGCGCACGTGGAGGGTTCCTGGGCCGACGCCGGTGGCTTCCGTACCGCCTTTGACATCGCGGGAAGCGGAGGGCTGCTGCGACATGACAGCACTTCCTGGCCCACGCTGGTCGCCCAGAGGCGAGGCGGCGGCGGGGCGGCCCCGATGACCATTCCGTCGGCGCCCGCCCACAAGTCACCCTACGTCATCGAGGCCGAAGAGTTTATCGCGGCCCTCCGGGAGGATCGCCCCCCGCCGATTTCCGGCCAGGAGGCTCTGCGCACGCTCACCGTCAGCCTGGCCTGCCTGGAGTCGGCGGAAACCGGGCAGGTGCTGGAACTGCAGGGAGATACCTACGTCGCCGCTGCGGGGGGTGAGTAAGATGCCCGTCAAGGTAGGAATAATCAGTTTCGCGCACCTGCACGCCGAGGCCTATGCTCCGGCCCTGCTCAGCCTGCCCCAGGCCGATCTCGTGGGCATCCACGACGACAACGCGGCGCGCGGCCGCGCCTGGGCCGAGCGCTTCGGCGTGGAGTT
>CALFVE010000024.1 GCA_937928475.1 uncultured bacterium
GCCTGCCCTACGCGGAGGAGGTTCCCACCGCATGGGCAGGCTTCCCCCCCGCATGGCGCAGGCTTCCCCCCGCGTGGGGCGGGGTTCCAGCCTACCTTTCCGCGTGGAGCAGGCTTCCAGCCTGCCCTTCCGCGTAGCGCAGGTTTCCAGCCTGCATCTCTGCGCCTGCAGGGAGGCCTCCTACTCAATCCGATACGCCGTCCACGGCTCCGTGTGCAGGATGCCACCCGGGGTATCTACCGGCGTCTCATGCCGCCCCCAAACCTTCACCACTTTAGCCCCGGCCGGCAGCGGATGCGCGAAAGACTTATAAGCAAACAGCGCCTGCGGCCCGGCCGCCGACTCCCAGCGCACGCCCCGGTCGTCGGGGAGGAGATACCGCTTATCCAGGTAGGGCCGTAGCGCCTCGTAGGTCAGTTCATAGTCGCCCTCCGCCATGGTTAGCGAGCGGTTGGCGATGTAACGGAAGCGCCACTGGTCAAGCGGCACCTCCCCCCGCGCCGGGTTGGGCCGCACCCCTAGCAGTTGGGTGTTGTAGGCCATGTATTCGTGGCCGATGAGTTTGCCCAGGTCGTTCTGGCCGGCAACGCCCTGCATGACATGGCCCTCGTAGTCCTGCAAGGGGTCGGCCAGGCCGTATTGATGCACGCCAAAGGGGCTGGTGCCCTCGAAACTGAACCACTTGTACCCGATCTCCTGCAACTGATGCAGGACGTCCCCCATCTCCCACTGCATCGGCTCGTAGTTGCCGCCGTAGTTGAAGGAGAGGCAGGCCAGATTAGGCCAGGAGTCAAAGAAGATCCACTCCAGGCCGCCCTCCTCATGCCAGCGGCGCAGGTCATCCAGGAACCACTGTTTGGCGCCCGAGCACCAGTTGATGGAACAGATGCAGTGGTGGCCGTAACCACCGCCGAAGCGCTTAGTATTGGCGTGCTTGATGATGTACTCGGGATGCTCCTGGACGATGGCCGCCCGGGGGCTGAGATGCAAGCCTACCCAGTGCCCGGTCATGATTCCTAGCTGGCGCGCCTTGTCCCGATAGTAGTTCCAGCCCTCCCAGCCGCCCCAGAAGTCGGCGGGGCGATAGCGGTGCGTGGCGCATACGCTGGCGCAGTAGATGTCGCTGTGCCAACCGATCTGAGCATGGCAGAGGAAGGCCAACTCCGAGAAGTCGCTCTCGTGAATCGGATGGTCGAGGGCGGTGCGCTTGACGCCCGCCGCGGCGAGGCGCGGGAGAAGGTGATCAGCCACCCAGTGAAGGTAGTCGTGGCTCTCTACTTCCACCACCTCGTCGCCGTCGAACAGTCTCAGGTAGAACTTATTGCCCTCCACCCGCCAGCCCCAGTCCGGCTTGGGCCCCTCGCGCAACTCGGCGAGGCTGCAACTGCTCTTGCCGGCGAAGAGGGGAACGCTTCCCGAGGCCATCGGGTAACACTGCTTGATGCCGAAGAACCCCCGGATGATCTCGCTGGTGTAGTCCATGGCCCGCGTCCACATGTTCACGATCTCGTGCTTTGGCCTGCCCTCGGCGGGACTCGGGCTGAACAGAATGTGCTTGGCGGGGATCGCGACCTCGCTGGTCAGGGGGAAGTCGTACTCGTCCAAAACGAAGATGACTTCCTCGCCGGGATTCTTCTGGAGTAGGCTCTTGATCGAGTGCGGGTCCCGCCAGTAGCCCAGCAGCACCCCCTCTTTGGCGGCCAGGAAGTCGAAGGGCTGGCAGGAGCCCCAGCGGGGAGTCAGTTGATAGGAGTTGCCCAGGGGGTCATCCCACAGGTCGAGGCGCTGCAGGCAGGCGGTGGTGAAGTGCGTCTCCGGGGTGGCCTCATATACCGGCGGCGCTACCTGGGACTGGCAGTAGATGGTGTTCCCCGTGGCCTGTCCCCCAATCTCCCAGGTCCCTACCGTAGTGAAGCGATGAATCCGGCTGCTCTCGCTGGAGAATCGGAAGCCCAGGGAGAAGCCGACGTACCGCTCGCCGTCGAGCACCAGTTCCTGCGGCGCTAGGATCCAGTCCAAGGGATCCTGGCGGGTCTCGCGTACCCGCAGGAAAGCCAGGTTCCAGTCGTACTCATCCATCAGGTCGGTGCTGTACACCTCGGGGCGCCCGAGGGCCAGGGTGTGTATGACCAGGGCCTCGCCCTCTCGCTCCGTGCCCAGCAGCAGGAAGTCCTGGTAGTGAAGGGCGTCGGGCGTAGAAAAATCCGGGCGCAGGGGGACCGCGCTTGACCGCATCGCGACCCCACTGATGCTGACCGCTCCCAGTCCTAGTAGGCGGTTGTTCTCCAAGCACAGCGCGACTTCCACCTCGGGAGAGAGGGCAACGGTCACTTGCTGCGGTGAGCAGCGGTGGTCAAAGATGGGCATGGCGCGGTCTCCTGACGGTCTGTGTCGGTACAGCGCCGGTCGGCTTCCGCCCGCCTCCGCGGGTTTGGCCGAGCGAGTGGTTCGTGCCCGGCGCCGCGTGATTCATTCTCCCGCCGCGAGGTGAACTCCTGCCCGCCGCCGGGAGGATTGTGCGGGTCGCAAGGCGTATTCAAAGAGGGGCACGCCATGAGCAGCCTCCGACGACTCGTAATCTGCAATCCCCAGGCGCGCGCCTGCCGGGGGCAGTCCGCGACTGAGTACCTGTGGGCGCTGCTGCGCGCGCGTCGCCTGACTGGGGAGGTGGAGCAGGCCACCGGCTGGGAGCAGGCGCGGCGCCTGGCTGCGGCGGCCGCTGAAGCAGGCTACGATCAGGTGGTGGCAGCCGGCGGGGATGGCACGGTCAACGCCGTGGCCAACGGGCTAGCCGGCAGCGAAACCGCCCTGGGCGTCCTCCCGCTAGGCACCGGCAACGTGCTGGCCTACAACCTGGGCGTAGCCCGCTTGCCCCAGGCCCTGGCCACCCTGGAGGGCGGTCGTCGCCTGACCCTCGACCTAGGCCGGGTCAACGGTCGCTACTTTGTCGCGGTTGCCGGCGTGGGCTTCGATGCGGAGGTGGCTTCTCACCTGGACCCGGTGCGCAAGCGACAGATGGGGCGCATGGCCTTCCTCGTGGAGGGTCTGGCCCGGCGGCACCGGGCCAAGCCGCACCTCTTCCGCCTGGAGATGCAAGGCGAGACCGAAGAGGTGCTGGAGGGCGAGTTCTGGTCGGCCTTCTTCTCCAACTTCAGCGCGCACACCTGGAACCTGCCGCTTACCCGGCAGGCGGACCCCGCCGACGGTTGGCTGGACCTGATCTTGTTCCGTGACGCCCCCACCTGGGAGTTTTTCTTCGGGCTCAGCAACGCGCTTCTTTGGTACCGGGACCTGAAGCGAGTCCCCGGTGTCAGCGTGCACCGAGTGCAAGCCGTGCGCATTGTCACTACCCCACCCTGGATCTGGGAAGCCGACGGCGATGTCTGCGGGCAGACGCCGGTGGAGGTCGAGGTTTGTCCCCGGGCGCTGCAGGTGCTGGTGCCGGCGGCCACCTGATCGGGGGCAGGTGCCCGGTCATCCGGCGTGGAAGTGGAATTTGCTGAGGTTAGTACGTCTCCAACTCAACCAGGAGCCATCCATGTCACGTCTGCCAAGGGCTACTCTTGCTGTCCTGCTTGTTCTAACTGTCTTGGCCGGAAGCAGGACTGCCGCCGCGCCGCTGCGCATTGTCTTCTCCGGTGAGGAGCCCGACAGCCAGGGCCTGCAAGCCGTGTCCGCCCCGGAAGTCGGGCACCGGGTGGTGCAGGCGGCCGGGCAGACTGCCTGGGCCACCGATCGCCGGGCCGGAGGGTATGCGATTGCCGTGCAGGCGGCCCCGAATCCGGCGGCTCCGAGTGTTGCTCCTGTGCGCGTCACTGTCACTTACCTCGACCAGGGCCGGGACCAGTGGGCGCTGGAATACGACGCCGTCGCGCCGGGAGGTCGGGTCTGGCGCCGCCACGGGCCGATCGTCGCCAAGCAGGATTCGGGCCAGTGGCAGCAGGCAGCCTTCGACCTGCCCGATACCGCGCTCAGCAGGTCACCGCACGGCTGGTGGTTGGCGGTGGACAGTTTCGGGGAGATGATCGGAGAGCAGGACGAAATCATTCGGGAAATCAGCGTGCAGCCAGGCGGGCTGGCCCTGCTGCCGGAGGCCCCGGTGGTGGCCCCGGGCGGGCGCCTGGTACTGCGACTGGTCTGCTGGACTGCCGGGGCGCCGTGCTCTGGGGAGGTCTCGCTCCAGGCCTCTGCCGGCTCGCTGCCCGGGTCGGTGGCTATCGCCGCCGGCGAGGCGGAGGTGACCTTCACGGCGCCCGCTCGCCCGGGGGAAGTCCTGCTGGAGGCGGCGCGGGGCAACCTGCGCACCCAGCAGCGCCTACTCATCTGGCCCGGTGAGGGCCCCGCCGAAATGGAGAGCACCCTGGTGGACGCCGCGCTGAGCCTCGACGGCTGGATGCACTGGCCGGTGGGAGCCACGGTGAGGCTGGGAACCGTGGCGGCGGAAACCCAGGCCGGCGGCGGAGGCGCCTTCCTGGACTACGCTTTCACCGGCGAGCCCTCGCCAGGCTATGTGGACCTCACCCGTCGCACCTACCTGCGGGGTGTGCCCCTGGACCTGAATCTGGAGGTGCAGGGCGAAGGCCGAGGGACACGCTTGCAGGCTATCTTAGAGGACGTCACCGGCCAACGCTTCACCTATGACCTGGGCGCGCTGCGTTGGCCGCTGTGGACGCCGCGGCAGGTGAGCCTGGAGGGGCCGGCGCCCTACCGGGGCGGCGCCAACGACGGGGTCCCCCACTACCCACTGTCGTTCCTTTCCCTGCGCGTGATCCAGGGGCCGGCGGGCAGCGCCACCTCTGGGCGGGTATGCCTGCGCAACGTCTTCGTGCGGACGCTAGCGCCGGCCCCGTAGCCGCGAAATCCCGCTCGGATGTACGGGCGGCAGTCGCGCCTGCCGCCCGCTTGGCGCAGAATCCTACCCAAAGTGCGCAACGCCACCCTTGCTGTCTGCATCGTCAACTGGAACACCCGCGACCATCTGGCCCGCTGCCTAGAGAGCCTGCGCGCTTATGCCGCCGACCTCTCGCCGACTATCGTGGTGGTGGACAACGGCTCCAGCGACGGCAGCGCCGAGCTAGTCCGCGAGCAGTTTCCCGAAGTGCTGCTCTTCGCCAACCCGGACAACCGCGGCTACGCGGCCGCCACCAACCAGGCCCTGGCCGCGACCCAGGCCGATTTCTGGCTGCTGCTCAACCCGGACGTGGTAGTCCAGCCTGGCTCCGTGCAGTACCTCGTGCAGTTCCTGCGGGAGCACCCGCAGGCGGGGGCGGTGGCTCCCCGCCTGCGCTATCCTGACGGCCGGGTGCAACTCACCTGCCGGTCTTTTCCTACCCCTGATACTGTTGTTTACGACGCTCTCCTGCTCAGCCGCCTTTTCCCGCGCAGCCCAATCTTCGGCAAGTACCGCATGTCCTGGTGGGCGCATGACGACGAGCGGCAGGTCGAGCAGCCGATGGCCTCGGCGCTGCTTCTGCGCCAGGAGGCCCTGCGCGAGATCGGCGGCCTTGACGAGGGCTTCCCCATCTTCTTTAATGACGTTGACTTGTGCTACCGGCTCCGGCAGGCGGGCTGGGAGATTTGGTTTACACCCCGCGCCGAGATGACTCACTATCACGGCGCTTCCACCTCCCAGGTCTGGCGGCAGGCGTTGAACCAGTCCCACGCTGGCTTCGTCCGTTTCTACGAGAAGCACTACCGCGGACGGATGCCCTCGTTGATTTACTGGAGCACCCGGTTCCTATTGGCGGCCGGCTTCCTGCTTCGGCGCCTTTTCCTGTCGTTGGGAGGCGGGAAGGGGCCTAACCGGGCCGCTTGGTAGTAGACTTCGCAGCACTCATCGCACAAAGAAGGTCGGCGCAGATGTGGCAGACCGGTTCAGCGCACGCCGTATCCTGGGAACGTCCCCACCGTCGCAGCGGGGAGGCGGCCCGCCGGGAGGCTGCCGCTCGCCGCACTGCCGCTGGGCTGCTCTTGCTCTTGGTACTCCTCGTATGCCTAGCCCTCAGTCTGGGGCCCCGCCACGCTTACCTCAACGGCGCTCCGGTGCCACTGCGCCTCCTGGGAACGGCCGCCGACGCCGCCCGCCTGCTGGAGATCCCCCTCACTCCCGGTGACCTGGTTGACGTCCGAGGTGAGGCCCTGGTCAAAGGCCGCGGCCTGCCTCCGCTTATCATGCGCAACGGCCAGCCGGTACCGCCGGAGGCGCTGATCCGGGGCGGCGATTTCGTGGCCGTGGTGCCCGGACGCAATCTGCGTGAGCCGGTGACCACCCGGGTGCGCTTGACCCCGGCGCGGGTGAGTGGTTCCGCCCACCGCAGCGCGCTCGCCGGGGGCGACATGCCCTTCGTGAGCCTGCGCCGCGAGGAGCGCGGCCGCTTCAGCGGCAAGCTAGGCGTCGTCGAGGCAGCACAGGTCGTCGCGGTGGCCGGCAGCCGGGCCGCCGGGGGCCGCAAACTGCTGGCTCTCACCTTTGATGACGGCCCCAGCCCGGCCTACACGCCTCAGGTGTTGGCGGTTCTGGCCCAGTATCGCGCCCGCGCTACCTTCTTCCAGTTGGGCGTGTGCGCCCTGGGGCATCCGGAACTGACTCAGGCGGTAGCCGCCGCCGGGCACGAACTGGCCGTGCACTCCTGGAGCCACCCCTACCTGACCAGACTGAGTCCCGAGGCGGTTACCGCGGACAGCAAGCGGTGCGTGGCGCTCTTCCGCCAGATCGTCGGCCCCGGCGTGGTAGTGCGCTGGGAGCGCCCGCCCTACGGCGCGACCAACGCGCAGGTGCGGGCGGCGATCGAGGCCGCCGGGCTACGCCAGATCCTGTGGAACGTGGACACGAGCGACTGGCGCAAACCGGGAGCCGCGGTGATTGCCCAGCGGGTGCTCTCCGGCGCCCGGCACGGCGCCGTAGTGCTGATGCACGATGGCGGCGGCAGTCGGGAGAGTACGGTAGAAGCGCTGCGGCAAGTCATACCGGCCCTGCAGGCGCGCGGCTTTGAACTGGTTACCCTCTCCGAACTCATGGACAGTTTTTCGCCCTTCACCGGGGAGGCGTACTACACCCTGGCCGGCGAGAAGTACCACGTGCAGCCGGTGGAACCGGCCCCG
>CALFVE010000025.1 GCA_937928475.1 uncultured bacterium
GTCTGCTGCCGGCTCAGGCACAATCGGCCCTGATTTCGGCCCCCAGATCCGAAAACTGAATAGTCGGAAGACGTGAACGGTTTGTTTCAAACCGGAGACGTACCCTTTCCTTCAGGAGAGGTCACTTTAGCAACAGTCTCTGTGTGCTACCTGGCAAGGGACAGCAATTCCTGCGCTTGCTTGACTGACAACTCCTCCGGCTCACTGGCCGCGCCCAGGTCAACGACCCGGACGACGACCTTGCCGACCAACCGCTCCACGATCCTCGCGGTTGCTTCCCGGCCCGGCTCGTCATTGTCAAGGAGCAAGACCACCTTACCCCTCTCACCGAGGACGCCGAGAAGAAGCCGCTCCTGTTCAGGGGTGAGAGCAGTCCCCATCAGAGCTACAACATTATAGAACTGTGATTGCCATAGCCGAAAGACGCCAAAGAAGCCTTCTACTACAATCAGGCCTTTGTCCTGCGCTTCAGAGGCGTCTATACGGTGCAGATTGAATAGCACTCCGCTCTTGTGGAACTTGGGCGGGAACTTGTACTTGGGTTCGCCTTCTGGCGGTTCTCCAGGCCATCTGCCTGCATAGCCCACCAGTTCGCCTCGCTCATTGTGCAGGGGGATGACGATCCGGCCCTGCATCAGGCCCCGGTTGCAGTAGCCCAGGCCGAAGGTCGCGATTGCCTTCTGGTCAAGTCCTCTGTCATTCGGGTAAGGATGTTTAGAGTCAAGGTTCTTTAGTTCAAAGGTTAGCGGCGGATTGACGAGCACCGGGCCACCTTCGGACACTTGATCTTCGGACGCTTCAGCACTCTTGGCGTCTTCTCTCTCTTTAGCCCGTTGCCTCGGCTGTCTTTCCTTTGCAGCCTCCGGTTGATCGCTCAGGAAACGCTCCTGCAGCGCCAGCGCCGCTTCGCGCGGTTCCAGGTTCTCGCGTTGACAGACGAAGTCCAGGACATTGCCGCTTGCGCCGCAGGCGAAGCAGTGAAAGATGTTGCGGGCCGTATTGACCGAGAAGGCGTCCTTGTTGTACCGGCGCTCGTCGTGGAGCGGACAGTAGCCCACGAGTTCCTCGCCCTTGCGCCGGAGACCGTCCAGCAGTCCGTAGTACTGCAGGACCTGTTCGAACCGGACCTGCTCTTTGACCTGGCGGAAATCCACCCGGCGACCACCGCGCTTCTTAGCGGGCATGACTCTTCACCTCCATGCATGCTAGAATGCGTAATACTTCAGGCACGAAGCGGCGCGCAGGCAACTATGGGGTACCACACGTTCGGGATATGTGGAGAGGCGGCGCACTGGAAGCACTACCTGCGTGCCTTGTGGAGAAGATGGAGCTAGAAGAAGCCCAACGGAGAGTACTACAGTCTGTCTGAGGCTGGCGCCTGGGCGGAATTCCAGTGCTGGAGTGAATCGAGGAAGAGGAGTTACTGCTGGGAAAGCCCCAACTGGTCCTTCCATCACAATCACTACGTGTTCTATCATGAGAATCCATGGGTGCGTGTAGACCCAGATTGGGAAGCTTTCCAGGAGTAGCTGGCTCGACAGGGAGGTCCAACATGCGAAGGATAGCACGCTGGGCGATCCGCCTAGCGTTTCTGCTGACGGTCTCGCTCACAGTTGGGGGGTGCGTGGCGAAGTCCACAGCCGATGAGCAGGACACACAGAAGGCCCAACAGACAGCGGCTGATTTCCTGGGGTTGCCTGCCACCGACCTGCGTCTTAACGAGGTGATCCGTGAGCCTTGGCCATATCGCTACCGGTTCATATTCGCCGAGTACCGCGAGGTTCACGTCGAGATGCCGGAGTGCAAGGTGCTCTACGCCGACCTGACTGAGGAGTGGACTAGGATGCATGGTGAGGATATGGTGGGGCCGATCGAAGACGAGGCCGTCGCCTATGGGATTGCTGAGCGGTTCGTGACCAACCACTATCTACCGCTTCCCCAAGATTAGACTGCGGTCAAAGAGGAACTGGCTCCGGTTAGCACCAAGTTCTTCGACTACCACTGGCGGCTGTGCTACAAGGGCGTGCGGGTGAGTGGTGCCTGGTATGGGGTCTCGGTATCGAGGAGAAGCGGGCGGGTCACCCTGTGCACCAACAGCTTCATGCCGGTACGCGTCTCGGTTACTCCCAAGCTGTCGGAAGAAGACCCCAAAGCGGTGGTAGAGGTGAAGCTGAAGAAGTGGGGATTGCACGATAGGGCCAATAGGCGCCTGCAGCACTGCTGGCGCGAGGAGGTTACTATCGTCGCGATGCAAGGCCCACTGCGCAAAAGCAGCGGCTCGTGTGGGACATCGTGTACGAGTTCCCCTACAGCGAAGAGTACCTGAGTAAGCAAGACGAGGAGACCCGCAGGCAATTGGAGGCTGGTCCCCCGGCAGCCTGGGTCTCAATAGATGCACAGTCGGGGGAGGTCCTGCACAGCCTTCTCAGAGAGCCGGCTGACCGGACGTAGTACCTAGGCCGCGCTTGATCGCGGCAACACCCCACGGGACCCCCAGGATTCTCCGGCACGCTGCAAGCCGCTTCTGCCCGACTCGCAGGCCCGAGCAGCAATGCCGCCCGGAGGGCAAGTGTGGGTGTTGCAGCGAGGGGGCCTGCAATGCGGAGGGGCGCGTGCCGGGAACGCATACAGTCTACAAATCCCGCCAAACACCAGGGAGACCGCCCCCCCCCAGATACAGGCCGGGGCGAGTGTCCGGCTGTACCGGAGCGCTTGGACCGGTGGAACAGTAACGCCGTGTGGGGATTCCAGAAGACGTGGCTCAATGATGTTTGGGTTACTAGATGGCTGCGGCGAACGCACGGCATACCTTACCTCGTGATCAAGACTGGGAACAAGGATATACAGATCAACACGGCCGTCGCGAACATCTGGGCGACGCTTTCGGAGGAGCGGAAGGGGAGAGCAGGGAAGCACACCGTTGTGTATTGCGCCGTGTCCAGGGACACCGGGTACTACCACCTCTGGCTGGAGCCGAGCATGTGTGCAGGGAGCAAGTCTCACGCCGGTACTCCGGACAGCCCCGATGTCTGCATCCTTGCGAGCACAAACTGGGGCGAGTGGGTTGAAGGGGCCAACCCTAGCCTTGGGCAGAAGTACGCGTTCTTTACGCACATCTACTTCCACGAACTCTGCCATGCTGCTGGCCTGCCCCACTGTACCGGGGATGCCAACTGCATCATGGTTCCCGAAGCAACGAACCGGGCATGTTATGCCAAGGACACGCTGCACGTGAAGGACTCCATGGGCTTTACTCGAAGAATGCACGCGCGCTTGGCCGCAGACTATTGCAAGGATTTCTGGAGGTTTTTCGGGTCGGCTGCGTACAAGGACATTTGGTGGCGGAACGGCTGGCAGGGGAGTGATGTAACTGCTTGTGCAAAGCAGGCCTTGGATTACTGGTGGGAGAAGAGCCAGGAGAGGTACGGCGACTCCCTTGAAGCATACAGATGGTTCTATGCCTCGGATGGTATGTTGCGGGAGGCGTATCCGCGTGACTCCTTTGTGCGTGTCAACAATGTGGACCTCGAATGAAGTCAAGGGCTGCGCTTCTCTGAGAGCGGGCTGGAGCTGGGTTTGCTTGCTGGTAGAGTTGGGACTCGTGGTGTCGTTTGGGTGCATGAGCCTGGGGCAAACTAAGCCTACTGCTCAGTCAGGGGTGCCTCATGTTTGTCCTCCCCCCGTCATAGGTCCTGACGAGGCCCGGCGCAGTGCCCAGGCGTGGGGGGCCTGGACAGGCATCGGAGAGAATGCAAAAGTGGAACTGCTTAGCGGAGCCGTTGGAAGGTTCTTTGGGTCCCAGTACATAGTCAGTAGCAGGGACGGACGGTATGAGGTATCTGTTGACCCCTACACTGGCTGTTGTGAGTCCTGGACTGATAAGGTGATTGAAGCTCAAGTCAGCGAACTCCGCAGGACGACGCCGATGTCGCTCTCAGCAGCCGAAAGGGAGAGAATTGAGCGCGAGGAGGCCTTTCCCAGGTACCGCTTTTTGGACCCGCAGAGAATCGAACGTTTGCCCGGGCATGGCTGGGCACAACTGGTTGGAGAGTCTGTGGTCTTCCTGCCCGTCGTTGTGGGGTGTGGAATTGACCCACGCGACCACAAGATCTACCGCGTCACCAGCCGCTTCAGCCCGTTGAAGGTTGGGCCCTGGCCGCGGGTCACCGAGGAATACTGTGAGAGGGCGGCCATTGATTTAGTTAAGCAGGTGGCTGGAGATTCCTCACCCACTGTGCAGAAGGAGTACGGGGGGCTATATAGTTGGCTATGACGGCGTTGGCTCCTCTCCCAAGACGTAGCTCGAGCGCAAAGGCTAGTGCGGGACGTCATGGTGCGATTGGGTGCTGGCGCGCTATCGAGGGCGCTTCATCCTTTTCTGAACAGCGAGAATGGCCCGAGGTCTGGGTTAGACGTCGATATGGAAGTGGATGGCGAGACAGGTGAAGCTTACTTCAGCTTCGATAGTCCGGCGGAAATAGCACTAAATGCGCGGCTGGGCTACTACCAGATGACGGTAGGCGGTTACACCTTCGAGCCTGAGTATCCAGGCCGCGTGATCGGTGGTGTCCCCTATCTCTATGCCGGATACCTGGACAGCAAGATTTGGCAGGCCCAGAACATGGAGCTCAGCAGTGGAGGCGTCGCTGGATCATACTCAGGAAAGGTCTTCTCGCTTTCGGCAGATAGCCCCAGGCTGCTGCCTGGGGAAGGAGCGGTACAGTTGCCCCACCCTCCCCGAACCTTCCATCAAAGGCTGTACTTACCGGCAGAGGCAATAGCGGCAATCACCGGCTGGCAAGTCACCTTCGACAAGAAGACGCGCACGCACGTCTTGGTCTGCCCGACGGAGGCAACCCGTGAAGAACGGTGAGTGCCCCGGGCAGATCCGGGTTCAGCCTTCGGCGCCACCATTAAACCACTTCGAGTACTGTCCCCGGCAGCGCAATGGGCGCGTGCCCCTCCACTGAGGGGTTTCGGAGGTGCTTTCATGAAGACGACGCTCCCGTTTGCTGGCTTGGTCTTGTGTTTGCTGACCTGCGCTGCTCCTGCTGCGCCCGCGGCGGTGCCTGACGCGGCCCTGGCTACGGCGAAGGCCTCCCTCGCCGATCCCTTGCTCCCCGCCCTGGCGCTGCCGGAAGAGGCCAAGCCCTCTGCGCCGCCGCGGGAGTGGGCGCCGCGCGAGAAGGAAGTGCTCTGCCTGCCCCTGAGCAACGGGGCACTGCTCCGCGCCCTCCCTCGCTCCTGTCATCATCGCCCTACAGCAGCAAGGCGAGCCCCCCGAGAACTGGTTAAGCGCGGTAATCTCCTCGGGTGAGAAGCGACTTGCAATTACGCACAAAGAGATGATCAAAGGGGCTCAATGTACGATGCGCCCCGTATTACTGAACGGGGCGCGGGGAGCCGCAGGCGCATACCGAGGCCGATTCCTTGGAAGCGGAAGAACTGGACAGGGTTGGTGAAGATGACGATCACGTAGGGAGTTGACGCCTACCTCCACTACCTGCAAACCGTCGCGCGCCCGCAGCCGAAGGGGATCACGCCCTACCGCTACGACCTTGGCCGCTTCCCCTGCTTTCTGCAGGATCACCGCGCCCCTGAACTGAGCGCCGTTGACCCGGCCACTGTAGAACGCTGGACGGCCTCCATGCGCGACCTCTCCGACGCCCCGGTGCAGCGCGCGCAACTCACTCTCCGGCCTCTTCCAGTCGGCCGTGAAGTTCGGTCACGCCCAGGCCAACCCCCCGGACCACGTCCACCGCCCCAAGACGCCCCGCCGCATCCCCAGGACGCCGCACCCGGACGAGGCGGCGACTATGCTTGCCGCCACGCGCGGCCCTGCCGAACGCACCGCTCCGCTCGCCCTGGCCACCAGCAGCCTGCGCCGCGCGTAGCTGCTGACCCTCACTTGACCCGACCTTGACCTCCCCAACCGTCGCCTGCGCATTCGGCGCAAGGGCGACAAGCACCGCGAGACCCTGCTTTTCGACGACCTCCTGCCCTTGCTGTCCACCCTCCAAGCCGAAGGGCACTCCTCCCCCACTGGCCCGGTCTTCCCAGGCCGCCAGGGCGCTCTGCTCCAGGTCAACACTCTTACCCGCTGGTTCGACTACTGGCTGAAGGTCAGCGGTCTGACCGCCGCTGGCTACACCCTGCACAGCCTCCGCCGCTTCGCCGCCAAGCGCTGGCTAGAGAGCGGCCTAAACATCCGCCAACTACAGATTCTGCTCGGCCACGAGAACCTGCAGACGACGAGGCTCGACCTCAACTGCCAGTTCGACGACGTCCAACGCGCTGCCGCTACAGTCGGCTTTCGACGCCGACTGCCAGCAACGGCGTGAGTGACATCATGAGAGGAGGGGGAATCCATAGGGTTCGACGAGATTTTCCCTGCCGATATCCTCGGAATATGCTACGTAAAGTGGGTGTGATGCACCCACTGTAGTCAAGCGCACCGTCGCCTCGCCTGGGAAGCAAACGACCTAGACTGCCCGACTCCAGGCTGCGACGGCTAGGTTTTCGACGTCGCTCCCTGGGCCGAGGTCCGAAAGCACGACCCCGACTATCCGCAAGTCCCTGAGCAGGGGGGTTGCT
>CALFVE010000026.1 GCA_937928475.1 uncultured bacterium
CATGCCCCCATCAGTCAGGGTCCCGTCCACATCCACGAACAGGATCTTGATGGGGCCTTGCGGCCAGGCGGGCCTACTCATGGCTGACTCCAGTAGCATCGTAATGGGGCGCAGGAGACAAGGGCCGCGCTGGCTCCCGCCCTGTTGAGCACGGAGGACAGTCCACGGCTAGCTCCAGCGAAGGACCGCGCGAGGAGAGATTCGCGCTGGCCGAGGCCCCGTCCTTCTCGGTCACCGGGGCATGGCGTGGCTGAAACTCGCGGTGTGCGGAGGGAAGAGATGGGCCAGGCTCCCTTGCGACACCTTTGCGGTGAAGAAGGTATACCGCCGCGAGTCGGGAATACCCGTCGGGTTCCGACCCCAACCGTGGGAGGGATCGTCATGAAGAGAATTCTGGTCACCGGGGCCGCCGGCCAGGTCGGCTGTCGCGTGGTTCGGCAGCTCCTGCAAAAGGGCTACGAGGTGCGCGGGCTGATCCTGCCCGACGACCCGCTCGCTCACCGCTTGTCCGGGCTGGAGATAGAGGTGGTGGCCGCTAATCTGCTGGACCCCGGCGTGGCCGAGGCGGCGGTCGCGGGGGTGGACGGGGTCATCCACACCGCCAACCTAGTCTCCCCCCTACCGGGCATGAGCGAGGCCGCCTGGTTTGATAACAATGTCCGCACAATTTTCAACCTCGCCCAGGCCGCCGCGGGCCGGGCCGACGAGATCGAGCGCTTCGTCTCGCTGAGTTCTTCCAGTGTCTACCCCAACGACTCGCACGTCCTGGCCTGCGCCTACCACCCGGTGGACGAGCAGCACCCCAAGCGCCCCGAGCCATTGTATGCGCTGAGTAAGTGGCTCGGGGAGGAGATCGTGCGCGCCTTCGAGCGGTCGGCAGGCTTGCGCGCGGCCTTGATTCGGCCCTCGGGGATCGTCTCCGGCACCGACATACTGGGCCGCTGGAATGCCGGCTTTGTCGGGCTGATCCTGCAGATCGGTCTGAGTAGCCCACGGAGTGAGATGTACCTGGGGCCCAGCGCCGGAGAGCCCTGGAAGAAACTGGCGGCGGCTGCGCGCCGCCCCCCAACAGCCCTGCGCAGTGACTGATGCCGAGGGACGGCCCTGGGCCTACCAGCCCGTGGATGCGCGCGACGTGGCCCACGGCGCAATCTGCGCCCTGGAGCACCCCGGGGCGGTGGGGGAAGCGTTCAACATCGCCTGCGCCGAGCCGATCCCCTACCCCCTGGCCGCGCAAGTCCTGGCGGAAGCGACGGGCGAGGACTTGCTAGAATGGCAGGCTCCGGTACGCTGGCTGTATGATCTGGACGTGACCAAGGCTAGGGCCTGGATCGGCTACCGGCCGCGCTGGGGAATCCGCGAGATGATCGCCGACGCGGCGGCCGTCCAACGCGGCGAGAGCGACGGGATGACCTAACCGCCTAGCCTTGACCAGCGGCCCCGAACACGGGGGTTCGGAGGTGGTGTGGAGCGGACTACCACGCACGGGACCGGGACCGCACCAAAGCCCGGACGCAGATCGGCTACGAGCCTACGTGGATGATTGAGAAGACGATTGCGGAGGCGGCGGACTAGCGGTAGCCCATTCGCTGGTAGCGCGCGCCTTCTCGCGGAGGAGATCGAGGCTGATGAACTCACAACCGGCGCACAGAGGATAGGCGGAGAACTCGAGGGAAAGATGGGCACGGCGCAGCGCCTGGAGGCGGGGATGGCGCCGCCAGGTTTCGAGCAGAGGACGCTCCCGGAGATCACCCAGCGCGAGATCGCCGTTGATGTCGGTGCAGCAGGGAACCACCTGCAGGTTGGAGAGCACGACCAGGTAACTCCACAGCGCAGGGCAAGGCCGCAGTTCGCCGAACTCCCCTTGGGGGCAGACCGACAAACCCTGGACGCCGTGGTACTCCCGCACGGCCTGCACTCGCACCAGGTCAGCCCGCTCCTGCCAATGTTCGACGAACTGCTGCATCCCGCGCTGCGTGGGCTGCATCAGGATGGTCTGGACGATGGCCCGCGGGCGCTTGGCTCCTGCCTCCTGTCGCAGGCGCAAAAACCCCTCGATATTCTCCACCACCTGCTCATAGGATGCTCCCAGGCGGATGGATTCGTAACTCTCGGCGTCTATCCCGTCCAACGAGAAGACAATCTCATCGAGGCCGGCTGCCACCAGACCACGGCTTAGTTCAGGGGTGAGAGCGACGGCGTTGGTGTTGATCTCGACGCTGGGCAGGCCGGCGGACTTGGCGTAGCGGATCATCTCCAGCAGGTCGGGATGCAGCAACGGTTCACCCAGCAAGAACAGACGCAAGCGGGGGATGCCGGCGCAAGCGGCAGCAGCAGCGATGGGCCGGAATTCCTCCAGGGTCATCAGGCGCACCGGGCGCCGCATCGCCGCCCGGGGGCACATGACGCAGGCCAGATTGCAGGAATTGTTGATCTCCACCTGCAACCAGTCGGGAACCGCCGGCACGCCGCGCAAGCGCCGCCGGAGACAGCGCAGCCGTTCGCGCAAACGATGGCGCCAGCGGCGGGGCCGAGGCCGAATCAGCGGGGGTCACTCCTCCACGCTCACCAGGGAACGGAGCACCTGGTTGAGCACGATGATGGCCTCGGCAGTGGCATCCACTACGTCGGAGGTCAGGTCACCGCCCATACTGGCTTTGAGGATGCTGCCGTTGGCCAGTTGGCTGGCAAGCAGGTACTCCACCACCTCCTCCACGATGCGCAGGTAGTTAGCGTTGCCGGTGATCTCGTAGGCCAGCGCTCCGGCCCAGCCCACGAAACCGCTGCGTTCGCTCGAATAGCGGTCCTCAGCACAGGAAGCGAGGAACTGCAGATAGCGGTGTACTCCCTCCAGGTAAGCGGAGTTGGAGGTGGCATCGTACAGGGCGGCCAGGAAGCCGGCAGCCAGCGCGGGGACATGATAGGGTTGCTCAGTCTTCCCCGTATCCAGCGCGTACCAGGCTGCCTGGGAGGCATCATACTCGGTCAGCGGGTGCTGCTCCCGGGCCCTGGCCAGGAACAAGCGCGCCGCCGCTCCCCCCGGCTGACTCTCCCAGAGGTCGAGCAAGTACCGCCCGGCGGCCTCGGCTGCTTCCAACTGCCCGCCCTGGAGGCAGGCGTACCCGCAGACGGCGGTGGTTAGCATGTCTTGCTCGTCGTCGAGGGTAGCCTCGGGCCCGGCCGTGAGGAAACCGCCGGTGGCGGGATGCTGGAGGCTGGTGAGCAGGCCGAGCGCGGGATAGGCCACCGCGAACTGGCCCAGGCGCATAGCGCCCACCGCGAAGAAAGCGTTGCCCACCGCGTAGTAGTGGTCATACGGGGTAGGGCGCAGCAGGCCGCCAAAGTCGCCCTCTTCGTCCAGGGCATACTCGCGCAACCAGGCGGCAAGTTGGGCGGCCCGGGGCTGCTGCCCCATATCGCTGAGCGCCCAGAGTAGTTTGTTGTGGGTGGCCATGCCGTACTCAGCGGGCACAAAAGACCCGTCCGGATTTTGCTGCGACAGCAGCCACTTGACGGCAGCCACAGAAGCACTGCGGCAACGGCGTAGATCCATCAGCGAACCTCCGGGGACAAGGGGGCAGACACGCTCTCCGCTAGGCTGCCCGCGCAGAGCGTGTCGGCAAAGCATCTCCCTCTACGGGGAAGCGACTTTCGGCGGAGCCGTGTTCTCTGAGGCAGGCCTCCGCGCCCAGGTCTATTCTCCGCCGGGCGCACAGATACCTCCGCAGCCCACTCCAGGAAGGAACGCCGCGCCCCGATCCCGAATACGTGCTGCGTGAAAAGCGCGCGAGAGATCACTCCCGCTTGCGACCATCACCGTCTGCTGCAAGCGTACGACCTGCGAGAAATTGATTCCCAGGAGCCGCGGGGGCTCTTTCGCCTCAAGTACCTAGCGCGGCTGCGGCGGGTGGTAGGCGCCGCGCGCCGCTGCGCCGGCGCGGGCGGGCTGGTCCTGGAGGTCGGTTGCTCCCAGGCCAACGCCGGCTTGCTCTTAGCCGAAGCGGGTCTGACCGTGGTGGCCCTCGACCTGCTTCCTGAGGCGCTGACCTACGCGTGCGCCAAGTATGAACGGGGCCGCTTCCTGCCAGTGGCGGGCTCTGCCGACGCCCTGCCCGTGCGCTCGGGCCAGTTCGCCTGTGTGATTCTGGGCGAACTCCTGGGGCACTGTGCCCAGCCCCAGGCCATTCTGGCCGAGGCGCGGCGGGCTTTGTGCCCTGGCGGCTGGCTGGTGGTGACCACGCCCAACGGCGACTACCGAGGCTCGCGAGTGCCCCTATATCGGGCTGCGCTGGAAGCAGACGGCGAACTGGCCCAGCGGCAGTTCGGTCCGCAGGGCGATCACCACCTCTTTGCCTTTACCCGCGAGTCTCTTTTAGCACTGCTGCGGGCGGCCGGGCTGCGACCAGTGCAATTTGCCTACCTCGGCAGCGCCCTGTTTTCGGACCGGCTGGCGGCCGCCAAGCGACTGCTGCCTCCTGGGGCGTTGCTAGCGCTGGCCGCGGGGCTCAACCGCCTCCCCGGTTGGGGCCAACGCTTCGGCCTCACCCTCTTTGTGCTCGCCGAAAAAACGGGGCCCTGAAGTTGCCTACAGGACCCCGTACTGCCCGAACCACGGTGGGCGCTACCACTTGGGCACGACGTCAATCCGCAGCGAGGACTTCTCGCCCTCCATCTCCCGCCAGAAGCGCAGGATCACATACTTGGCCTGGGCCTTGCGGGCTTCCTCCAGGGCCTGCCGGTACTGGGTCACATCCGCAATCGGGGTGCGGTTGATCTCAGTGATCACATCACCCTCGCGGAGTTTGCCCGCCGAGGGGCCGGTCGGATCCACTGCTACTACCAGTACTCCCTTGTCTAGCCCCAGTCGCTGTGCCTGTGGCATGGAAGAGGCCAGGCTCTTGACCTGCAAGCCCAGCGGGTCCGTGCCGGTCGGTTCCTCTTCGCCGTTCTTGGCAGGGGCTATGCCGGCATACTTCTCGGGCATCTCGCCGACGCGCACCTCCACGGTCACGCGTTGACCATTGCGCAAGACGACCAAAGGCAGGACGGTGCCCGGCGGAGTATTGCCGACAATGTTCTGCAAGTCCCAGGCCTTGCGTACCGGCTGGCCCCCGGCCTCAACGACCACGTCATCGGCTTGCAGATTGCTCCTGGCCGCCGGGCCGTCGGGATTGATGTTGTTGATTAGCGCACCACCCTGAGGCGCTTTGTAGAAGTCCCGCATGTTCTCGTTGAGATCGCTGATGGAGACGCCGAGCCACCCCCGCACCACTCGCCTATTCTGGATCAGTTGTGGCACCACCCGCGCAGCTGTGTCCGCGGAGATGGCAAATCCGATCCCCACGTTGCCCGCCGTCATCCCGGGGGAGATGATGGACTCATTGATGCCGACCACGCGGCCGGTCAGGTCCACCAGGGGCCCGCCGCTGTTGCCAGGGTTAATGGCGGCATCGGTCTGGATGACGTCGCCGATGGAGGCGCCGATGGCGCCTAGTTGACGGGCCGCGTCTTCCAGGATGCGGCCCTTGGCGGAAATAATTCCCACGGTCACGGTCTGCTCCAGCGAGGCACTGAAGGGGCTACCTACCGCGATTACCCACTGGCCTACCTTGACGTCCTTACTGGAGGCCAGAGCCAGATAGGGCAGCTGCCGGCTTACGTCCACTTTGATCACAGCCAGGTCGCTGCGCGGGTCGTATCCGATGACCTTGGCAGGCACGGGGTCCTCGTTGTCCACGTCGTGCAGTTGCACCTTCAGGCTGGTAGCGTCCTTGACCACGTGGGCATTAGTTACAATGTACCCATCCGGGCTATAGATCCAGCCTGAGCCCAGGAACGGACGCTCAAAGCGGCGATTGGGGGGCGCCTGCGGTTTCTTTTCGTCGTCCTCGGGGCCGAACGGCCCGAAGGGCCAACCTCGGAACCAGTCAGGCAGGTCGGGGAAGGCAGGCGCTTCCACCGAAACCTTGCCCTGAATGGACACGACCGCGGGCAAGACAGCGGCGGCGACGTCACTGAAGGCGGTCTGCCAGTTGCTCGGCACGGCGGCAGTGGAGGGCTCGGCCAGCGCCCGCTCGTGACGAGGGTAGTACAGTACGGCCGCCATCAGCGCCATCCCCACCAAGACGCTGAGCAGGATTATGGTCAAGTGAGAGTGCTTCTCGAGGTCAATGCGCATCTGGTATCCAGTCCTCCTTGAGGTCACTGTCGGTAGTTCATAAGGTGCCACGCTCCCCCAGTCGTCTGGTAGCCCCACGCGACCGCCGGGACGGCCCCCTCCGGCTTGTAGATGCGCTAGCTAGAACGTTTGAGGACGGCGCGAAGTTTCCTGCGCCCGCGGTGAGGCAGAGAACTGACGGGTAGCGATGAGGGCCGCGAAGTACCCGGCCGCAAAGCCGTTGTCAATGTTGACCACCGCCACCCCGGTGGCGCACGAGTTGAGCATGCCTAGCAGCGCCGCCAAGCCCTGGAAACTGGCCCCGTAGCCGATAGAGGTGGGCACGCCGATGACCGGGGTCTCCACCAGCCCGCCCACTACGCTGGCCAGCGCGCCCTCCATTCCGGCCACCACCACCAGGCAGGCGCACTGCCGGAGGATATCCAGGTGGTGCAGCAGGCGATGGAGACCGGCCACACCCACATCGAAGATGCGGTGCACGGTCACCCCAGTGGCCTCGGCGGTAACTGCAGCTTCCTCGGCAACGGGAAGATCAGAAGTGCCGGCGCTGACCACGACGATCTGTCCCGGCTGCGGCTCGGCCTTTCCCACCCAGATGATCCGAGCCTCCTCCCGGTACTCGGCCTCCGGTAGCCGCCGGCGGACGGCTTCATAGACCTCGCGCTCCGCCCGGGTGGCCAACACTACCCGAGCCCGAGGTCGCAGGGCCGCCAGGATTTCCGCCACCTGCTCCGGGGTCTTGCCGGGGCAGAACACTACCTCCGGGAACCCGGTGCGCAAGGCGCGGTGGTGATCCACCTTGGTATGGCCGAGGTCCTCGAAGGGCAGGGTGCGCAGGCGGGCCAGGGCCTCGCCTACCGGCAATCTGCCCGCGGCCACCTCTTCCAGTAATTCTCGGAGTGCGGGCTCTTCCATGATAGTTACTGTAAGGCCGGTGAGGCGACCTGCGGCCGCCCGCATAGAGAGCGTTGTCGGGGTAGCCCTGATGCCTTTCCCCGCTATCGCGTGACCCGCCCCTCCCGTCTGGTTCAGCAACCGCATAAAGGACCGAAGCCGAACGGAAGGCTTGCGGGACTCGGGGTGAGAGGCAGCGGCTGCGCTAGGCCTCCTCGGTGTCGGCCGCAGTGCTGGCAGCGGCGGCCCCGGCCAGAGCAGCCATGGCCGGCTCGCGCCGAGGTCGGCGCAGGAGGATGGTGAGCTCATCGCCTCCCGACATCAGGTACGGCTCCCAGCCCTCCTCGGCGAGGGCGTTAAGCCGTTCGGCGACCTGCGCAATACGTCCCCCGGCCGGTTTGTGCTCAAGACGGTATTCATAGAGTGGCATCAGAAACTCCTCCCTCGGAGACACACGTCTTCCGCCCGCCCAATCAATGGCAGCCGTCATCCCCCCGCGCGGGCGGGCCACAGAAACGACAACGGTGCTGCTCAAGGCCAACACGACCCGCATGAGCGCGATCCCCCGCGCACGCCACCGTTTCGGCTTGTGCCTCTCAGAGGCGCCGACGAGCTCGCGCTTCGGCCTCGCGGCCTCCGGCGCCGACGGCGCCCGACCCGGTGCGCTGTTCACGCTGACTATCTGAGCACCCTCGCGGCAAGATAACCCACGACCTCTCCCACGGGCACGACCTCGCCGGAATGGTGATAGGCGAGAACCTCTCCCCGCGTGGCGCCCAGCGCGCGGGCGGCCAGCAGCATCGCCGCTGTCGGCCCGTACCCACACATGCTGATTCCCTGCTGGGCCCGCTCCCGCAACAACCCTTCTGCGTCGAGTTTCTCGATGTACCCGGCCAGATACAAGTCCTGCCGTCGGGCGTGGCCCGGCGACTGGTAGTGGGTCATATCGGTGCTGGCGACTATCACCGCGTCGCGGTCCGCTAAGGTCTGGGCAAGCGCCTCGCCAACCCGCCGCGCCACCGCCAGGCCCTGCTCGACCATGATCATCGGCACAATCCGCAGAGCGTCGCCGTAGAGATGCTGGAGAAACGGCACCTGTACCTCTTGGCTGTGCTCGCCTGTGAAGGCGCGTACATCGTCCACTGCCTCCGGCAAGGCCGCGGCCAAGGCCTGAGCGGTGGCCTCGTCAATCAAGGCCGCGCCGAGAGGTGTGCGCCAGGCTCCCTGTGTCTGGAGGCCGACCCCGAACCCACCCATGCGATGCGCAGGGCCGATGACCAGCACGGTGCCGGGGGCGCCGTCCTCGGCCAGGGCTGCAAAGGCGTGCGCGGCAGTAGCGCCCGAATACACGTACCCGGCGTGCGGGCTGACCAGGCCCAGGATCCGGCGCGGCCCTTGCGGGTTGGCCTCTGGCAAGTGCCCGGGCCCCAGGTCGCTGAGGTACACCTCTCGCAGTTGCGCCAGCAGCCCCTCCCGGCTCCCCTCATAGAAGGCCCCGGCTACGGCGGGCTCACGGACGGGTGCCGACATAGCCACTACCTCCTCCAGTCAGATTCCGGAAGTCAGTCTTCGCACACATCAGGCGATACAGGGCCCGGCTTCTTCCCGGCGCCGGCCCCAGGGGGCCTTGCGCTCCCTCGGCTAAAGCATCTCTCGCGCAGCCTCCACCAGGTGGGCCGGCGCCACCTTCCGCCTCTCCCCGTCTCGGCGTCGCTGTAGTTCTAGTTCGCCGCTCTCCGCCGTAGTCCTGCCTACCACCACGCGCAGCGGATAGCCGATCAGGTCCGCGTCCTTGAACTTCACACCTGGGCGCTCCTCCCGGTCGTCGAGCAGCGTCTCGTAGCCCGCCGCCTCCAGGTCGGCCACCACTCGTTCGGCCACTTCCACCAGACGCGGCTGTTGAGTGTCCAGCAGCAGCACCGCCACCGGAAAGGGGGCCACCGCCGGCGGCCAGGCAATCCCGCTGTCGTCATGATACATTTCCACCAGCGCGGCGACAATCCGGCTCACCCCGATACCGTAGCAGCCCATGACTAGGGTCCGCTGGGCCCCGTGTTCATCGTCCACCAGCGCGCCCAGCGCGGCAGAGTACTTGGTGCCGAGTTTGAAGACATGCCCGAGCTCAATCGCCCGTCGCGCCTGCAAGGTTCCCGGACAACGGGCACAAGCGTCCCCGTGTACCGCCTCGCGCAGGTCCGCGTATTGCTCGGGCTGGAAGTCAACGCCGGGGTCCACTCCGGTAAGATGCGCGTCGGGTTGGTTCGCCCCGACGATGGCGTCGCTCATCGCCGCGATCTCGCAGTCGGCCAGCAGCCGCACGCTACTGGGCAGTCCCACTGGCCCGCTAAAGCCCAGCGGGCCTCCGGTGACCTGCTCAATCTCTTCCGGGGTAGCCATGCGTAGTTCTTCAGCCTGCAGTAGACCCGCCAGTTTGAACTCGTTAAGTTCCCGATCGCCCCGCACCAGGGCGGCGACGAAGCCGCCGTCGGCGCGGTAGATGAGAGTCTTGATGAGGCGGTCCGCGGGGACGCCCAGCATAGCCGTAACGGCCTCGATAGTGCGCGCGCCGGGGGTGGAGACGATCTCAGGCCCCCCGTGAGGCCGGCGCGAAGCGACTGGGTCTGGCGGGCGGGCGCGCGCGCATTCGGCATTCGCGGAGTAGCCGCAACTGTCGCAAATGAAGATAGTGTCCTCGCCCGAGTCGTTCAGCACCATGAACTCGCGGGTATCGTGCCCGCCCATGGAGCCGGCCTCCGCCTCCACGACGACCACCGGCAGGCCCAGCCGCTCGAAGATGCGCACGTAGGCGTCATACATCGCCTGGTAGGAGCGTTCCAGGCCGGCCTCGTCCAGGTCGAACGAATAGGCGTCCTTCATGGTGAATTCCTTGACGCGGATCAGCCCGCCGCGCGGGCGGATCTCGTCGCGGAACTTAGTCTGAATCTGATAGAGGATGAGGGGGAGTTGCTTGTAGGAGGTTACGTCACGCGCGACCAGGTCGGTGATGA
>CALFVE010000027.1 GCA_937928475.1 uncultured bacterium
AGGCCGTCCCCGGAGCCTGGGGCAATACCTTCTCCAACTGCCCATACCAGCCGCGCACACTGTTGCCGGCCAAGAGGCCACCGGCCATCTCGGCCTGCACCGCCCAGTTGTTGGCGCGCACATAGCGCACATAGCCGTCCCAGGCATTGCGCGCGAAGGGGCCTTGCGGTACCAGCGGATGCCACGCATTGGGCGCCGCCGGCTGGCGGAAGGTCGAGTTGAGCCAGGAGATTCCCCACATCCCCCAACTCGGTTTCCACTTGAGGTCTATGGCCGCCGCCTTGTTATTATTGAGCGGCTCGTTGAGGAAAGAACCGTTGACCAGGCTCAACACCGCCTGCGGCGTCCGCGATTGATCCTTGGGTGTGTGTATCCACCAGATGCCCCGGTCGGTCCAGCCCAAGAAGTAATAACCGGGGGGCTTGCGCCGGCTGCCGCCCTCGATGAAAGCCGACCGCTCAAAGGGCAAGCGCTGCCCGGAGGACTGCCAGGCCTCCAGGCCGAACCAGTTGGGGCCCTGCCCGAAGCGCACCGTGTCCTCGTCGGTGAGCTTGTAGTCACAGAAGATGTTGTGCCAGTGGGTGTTAGTGGTCTTGATGTTGGGGCCATCGGAGCCGAAGGTGAGCACGCCGCTGGCGCGACCGCTGGTCTTGGCGACCATGGTTACGTAGAGGCGGCGCATGCCGAATCGGTCCTCATCGCCGGGGGGAGCGCCTACCTCCCGCGAGAAGTGCTCATAGCGGTTCTGGAAGTAACCGCTGATGGCGACCTTCTCGGCCCAGGATGAGGGCTTGGGGGCAGGTGGTGGCGCACCCTCGCCGAGCATCTCGAGCAGCGAGGCCTTCAGGGCTTGCAGCGCCTCGATGTTCTGCATGGCTTCGGCGCACTTGGCATCAATCTCGGCGCACTTGGCGCGAATCTCCTCCGGGGTCATCACTTTGTTCCCGTCGGCAGCCAGCAGCGGCCGGACCGCGACCAGGAGCAAGATGACGAGCAGCAGGTAACACCACTTACTGCGCATGTGCTTCGGTCCTCCCTTTTGTTGCGGCGCAAGGCGCGGCCCAAGCGCGCCCACGCCTTCATAGTAGCACGACAACGCGCGCGACGCGGCGGCGTCTGACGACCAAAGGTACGAGTAAGGGATGCGCGACTAGGGGCGCCGCTGGAGGTGCGACCACCGCCGGACGCGGAGCCTCCGCTCCGCGCCGTGCAGGGCGCCATCGTTCGCAACGAGTCCGGGGCAGGCGGCCCCGGGCTAGGAGGAAGGGGCCCGGCTGCACTCAGCCGGGCCCCTGGAAAGACATTTGGTAGCGGGGGCGGGATTCGAACCCGCGACCTCAAGGTTATGAGCCTTGCGAGCTACCGGACTGCTCCACCCCGCGTCGGCCTGAGGCTAACAGCGATAGTATAGCACTCCCGCCGGCCACTTGTAAACCCCTCTCTGCTCGGGTTTTTCGCGTCGCCGTGACCGCGAGTCGCTCTACTTGCCCCCATAGACGAACTGGTACTGTACGCCGTAGTTGGTGAAGGTCCCTCCCTTGAGGTCCTCATAGCGCTCGACCTGGAGGGTGAAGCGCTCGCTCCGGTCGGGTTCCAGGGCCTCGCCCACCGTGTGCCGCCGGTATGTCTGGTGCCCGGCCACGCCATCGTCGAACACGTCGTAGCGGTAGAAGGGTTTGAGGGTCGTCGCCGTGTATTCCACCTGCCCGTACCAGCCTTTACTGCGCGCACTCAGAATCTCCCCCGCGTAGTACTCAGTTTGCAGGCTGAGGCCCTTCGCCCCGTTGTACCGCAAGTGGACGCCGAAGCAGTTCTGGTCAAAGTCCCGACGGACCTCGCCCACCTTTCGCTCGCGCCGAGCCGCCGTGTACGAAACGCCCGCTGCCCCTGCGCGGGGCAGGCGCCATTGCACGCGGGCGGTCCAGGCCCGCGCCTCCTGGTCCTGGTCTCCGGTCTTGGGGTCCTTGTCTCCCCAGCGATCCATGCCGCTGGAATAGCCCACGGCCACCTCCGGTGAGTTCTTGCTCTGCGGGCGGTAGAATAGGTACAGGCCCGTCTCACGTTCGCCGGGGAAGAAACTGGTCGCCGCCTTGGTGCGGTCGAAGGTCAGGCTCTTGGCGTTGGAGTATTCCTCCTCAAACCCGAAGGGCACAATGGCGTATCCCATGCGCGCCGACCACTCCTGGCCGAAAGGGTGCTGCACCCAGGCGTCGGTCAGGGTGACTCGGCGGTTGCGCGGATCTTTGTCGTCCTGCCGGTCGTCGAGTTTGGCGAGGTCCACCTGCAAGGTGGCCAGTGTGCCGCGGTCGTTGATCGTCCCCGCGTACTTGAGGCGGACGCGCGCCAAGTCGAAGCCGCTGGGTTTGTCCAGCCCTTGGTCAAACAGGTTGAAACGGGCCTGGGTGTAGCCGCTGAACACCATCTCCGCCCCCGCCGCGGACACTAGCCACCATGCCAGCCCCAATCCCACCAGCGCCGGCCCGAGCGATCTCTTGGGCAGGCTCAGGGTGCACACCTCCAACACGAAGTTCTCGCCGGACAGTCCCGTCGAGGGAAAAGGGATACAGCAAGCGGGACATGAACCGTGAGGAACGTGGCCCAGGGACTGAAGCGCCGAGCCTCTACACTCCGCTAGGAGTGCGCGAGGAGTGTACCAGCAGTCTCGCGTCTTGTCAAGTGAGTGCATGGGGAACGCCCAACGTCCACCTTCGGGTCTCCGCCGACGCCTCAGGCCAGTGCCTGTACTTGGACAAAATCCGCCCACCGCCTCAGACCCGTGCCCGCGCCCTCTCCGGCTCTCCCCTCCCTACTTGCAGAAAGCCGGGGACTGCGCAGTACGCGCTTAGCGCCTCTGGGTGGCGGCGGCTGAAGGCGGCCAGCCGGGCGAGGGGCCTGAAGCGGGCTGGCGCGGGGGAGCCTAGCGAGCGTTCCCTGGTCTCAGCGCGAAGTGGGGCGGCTCCTCGCCTCCCCAGCGTTCCCTCTCCCAGACGTGGAACTCGACTTGCCCGGCCGCCGACACGAAACTCACCCCATCATAGCCTTCGGCGCTGCTCCTCTTCTCGCGGGGCGCTACCTGGAAGCCCTGCGGGTACTTGGTCTTGAACCAGGCGCCCTGGTAGCTCGTTTGGGCTTGCGGGTCTTCGGGCTTTGGGCAGGTTGGCAGGGGGGCTCTGCGGCTCGCTGGCGGCGGCCGTGGGGGCGGGCCGCTGCGGCTCCGGGGTGGGCGCGGACACGGCACGAGGCGCACGAGGCTGCGGTGAGGGCGCGAGAACAGGCGGAGCCGGCGGCGCCGGTGCACGCAAACAACGCGCCAACGGAACGAGGGGCAGGAGGAAGCGCAGGCGCTTCACGGGAGCAGGGTTCAGCGCCTGGGAAGGAACGCCCTTCCCCCAAGAGCAGATCGGATCGGTTGCGGTGCCCCGGCGACGCGGCGCACCTACTTGCCCCGTAGAGGCCGCAGACGAGGCGATAGCACCCTACTTCTCCTTCACCACCACGTACCCTCCGGCCGGGACCTCTACTGGGGTGTCCGTGAACTCGAAGCCGGGCAGGTCCATCGCTTTTTTCAGCGTCGTTCGGATCGCCTGGTCAGTAGGGTTGTTCACCGCTACGTAATACCGGAAGGGCTTCACGCTAACTTGCGTGACCTCGATGATTAGGTCCCGGTTGTCGCACTGCACCGGATGGCCGATGAGGTTGTGCGTTCTCGGCGCGTGGTCGGGGTAGACCGACAGGTAGCCGATATCTTGTTCGTCGAGTGCGATCTGGCGGTAGACATTCCGGCCATCGGTGTAGTAGCCCGGCGAGTAGCCCTGCACCTGAAGTTGGCCCACCGTCCAGTTGGGGTTAAAGCCCAGGAAGCGAAAGCCCAGCGGCTGGTTGACCCGCCAGCCGGGATTGGGCACCTCGAATTCGACGACTCCGTTCTCCGGCGCCAGGTCAATAATCCCAAACTGCGACAGCACCCGCCCGCGCTTGACCACCAGCCCGCAGCCGTTCTCGCCAGTGAGGCCGAGGTACTTGCGCAGGGCTTCAATGCGCATGGTGTTGAGTACCGGCTCATCAAGGGGGTCGTAGAGCACCAGATACCGGTAGGGGACCTTCTCGCCGGCCTGGAAATCTCCGTTACGCGGATTCAGCAGGCTGAAGCCCCCTAGGGCCTTGGAGGGCTGGGCCAACATCGGCTCCTCGCTCAGATTGAACAGCACGCTGGTCAGGCCCAGGGAGGAGGGGAGCATGGCCACGTAGCCGCCCTTCTTGAGGAGATAGGCCTCTCGGCCCAGCGGCCCCAGGCCGGGCAGCAGCGGGGGCGAGTCGAAGTTCTGCCAGGCGGCGATGCGGCCCAGGCCGGTCGTCCCGTCGGCCGTGTTGACGGCCCACAGCGGAATGTTGTCGCCCTCCTTGGGAAAGGCAAAGGCGTAGAAGGTGGTATAGAAGACCTGCGCGACCGGTTGCTTCAGAGTGACCTCGCCTTCCATCACGGCGAAGCAGCCGCCGGTGCGCTCGGGATAGAAGACGTGGCCGCTCATCATGGGGCCGGCGCCGCGCTGCAGGTACTGGGTGCGGCGGACGGTGAAGGTCAGTTGCTTACTGGGAAAGACCGGGCCCAGGGTGTGGTAGGCATTGTGCACGCCGCCGGGAGCGTAGACGTGGTCCCCGATACAGGCGCAGTTGGCGACGGAATCGTCGTAGCAGGTGGGGTACATGTGCCCCTCCATCAGCCGACCGCCGATCCCGCGGACGTAGGCCTCGACGAAGCGCTCGGGATCCAGGCCGCGCGCTCCGGGAGTGCTGTCGGCCATGGCCAGAGCGAAGGGCGGCGGGCCGCCGTCCCAGGTCGGGCCGGTGGAGAACTGCGGCCGGCGTGGGCCGGGGAAGGTGAGCGGACCATGCCATAGTTCCCCGTTTTGCCGGTCGCCGCACCAGGTGTTAGCGTTGGCATCGGCCCACAGCGAGCGGGAGGTGGACACGGCGCGATTGCCGTTGACATCGGTGACCACCATCACCATCTCCCGGTGCCGGTCGTACCCCCACTGGAAGACCTTGTGGAACTCCTGGGCGCCGTTGAGCAGGAAACGGCGATAAGGCCGGGTCTCGGTGTAGATAACGATTTCCTTCAAGCCCGCTTCCGAGGTGACCCAGCATTCGACCGGCGCCAGGCGGCGGGCGGTCACGAACGACTCTCCCGCGTAGGTGATGAAGCGCAGCGTGCCGCCCCAGGCCCGGATCTCGGGGCCGTTAGAGGGATAGCAGTTGGGGCGGCCGTAGAAGTGGCCGTACCAGAGATGCTCCGGCAGTTGGCCCATATTGTACGCAGCGACGTGAGTGAGGTAGTGATTCTGCCGGACGGCCTCCTCCAGAGCCGCGGGGGAGTCCACCAGGTCCACCACCCCGGCGCGCGGCGGGGTGCCGTCGCCACAATAGGAGATGTAGTCCTCAGTCAGGTCCTCGATCAGTCTCCCGTCACGGTACGTCATCACGCCGAACATCCCGAACAGGCGCAGGTCGCGGGCGGGCATGCCCGGGTCATTGGTGAAATCGTAGTACCCGATGTTGCGCCAGTAAGGCTCTCCGGCCAGGCAGGCCCACAGGAAGTTCTTGGCGTCCTCATCGCTGACGGTGAGGTTGCCGTCTTTGTCCTTGCACTGAGTGCGGAGGCGACCGTTCTCCAGTTGACTGGGCTTAGGCCAGGGGATCTCCTTCCCGTAGACAAACATGTTGTTGCCGATGTTGTTCTGCAAGCGCAAGCCCGGAATGAGTAGCAGCGTGTCGTCGGAGTTAGCCTGGCAGTCCGCCTCCAGTTTGCGGTAGTCGGCCTCGCTGAGGCGGCTGAAGTCTTCCAGAAAGATGACGAAACTGAGGCCGACGCGCTTGGCTGCGGCGGCGTATTCGGCCACGGTCCCCTGCCCGCCCGAGTAGGCGGTGCGGGCGCCGATTAGGCCCTTGTAGACCTGCCCAGGCGGCGTGGGGTTCTGGTAGGACTCGAACTGAGGGAGCAACTCATCCGGCGTCTTGCGGAAGTGGGGATGCACCAGTTGCTTGGGGTCTTGTACATACCCGCCCAACCGGCCGTTCTTCACGCTCGGCTCGGAAAGCCAGCGAATGGTGTTTACAAACAATCGGCCAAAGTCGCTGGGCCGGTTGTTGAAACCTTTATCCCACAGGGCCCCGTCGTGAATCCAGGTCTTACCCCCGTAGAGATGAAAGATGCCCCAGATGCAAGCCGCCGCCATGCGGCCACCGCCGACCTCGCGAATGGCCATGATCGTCGGCTGGGGCGTCTTGCCCTCGCGGGCGAAGGGGCGGGTGTGCGGCTCTAGTTCGGCGTAGTGCGGCAAACGCGGCTGGGAGTAGGAAGTAGGGCCGCCCTTGAGCACCTCGGTCCAGTCTGGGCTGAACTCTAGGGGCTGCGTGTGGTTGGTGGCGTAACTGAAGCCGATGGGGATCCAGACCCCGTGCACGCCCTCGCTGACCGGACTGGGGGGGCACGTCGTCGGCGTAGATGAAGGGCTGCTGAAGGCGAGGGTGGATAGCCTCAGTTTGGGGATCGTGCAACTCCTCCAGCATAAGTTTCGCCCCGAAGGGCATGAGGTAGTCGTTGTAGAGGTTGTACTGGACGGGATAGTTCTCGCTGAACAGCAGCCAGAAGACCCCTCCGCCGGCGGCCAGGTAGCGCTGGAGCATTTCGTCGAAAGCCGCCTTGTCGGGCGGCCCAATCCACATGCCGTGGTGGAAAGGCTGGCCCTGGCGGTCGGGGGGGTTGATGATCACCAGGGCGTTGTACTTGCGAATCAGGTCCCAGTCGAGGGCGCGCTCCTTGTCATTGACCCAGACATCCACCTGGATATTGTGTTTCTCCACCAGTTCCTTGAAGATGTCAAAGTCGCCGAGTCCCGGCCAGCCGGGGAAGTAATACGCGCCGGTGATCACCAACATCGAGACCTTCGGGGCGGCTGCCTCCTGAGCCAGGGCCGGCGAGAGGCAGGCGCCGAGGGCGAGGAGAAGGCTCGCGATGAGATAGCGGAGCATGGCGGGTGGCTCCTTTCGCATACAGCAAGGCTTCACATAGAAGCGCCGCGCTGGGTACGCGCTAGGCTGCGGCATACTCTCCCCCGCCTGCGGGGGAGAGTGCCGCCGTCAGCGGCGGCGAGAGGGGGTCTGCCCGCCGGCCAAGCACCCCTCCCGCCCTTCGCTTCGCTCCGGGCGCCCTCCCCCGCCAGGCGGGAGAGGGTGGGGAGAGCCGAACCGGGCGGTGGGCTTCCCATACTGTCGGGAAACCCGGCCGAGCGGCCCGCAACGCAGTCATGGGACGGGAGACGAGCCCTCCTACCAGGCAAACTCGACTTCCCTTCTCGCCACCACCCTCACCTTCCCCAGCAGTCCTGACGGCT
>CALFVE010000028.1 GCA_937928475.1 uncultured bacterium
CAAGCCCGGCTGGAGGCTGGACACCGTCTGGAATATCACGCCCGCCCCGCATAAGTTCATGACGGTGGGGATGCGGGTCTTCCCCCTGGCCGGCAAGCGCTTCCTGGCTGTTTGGGATGCTGGCCTGCTGCGGATCGAGGGCTATCGGCTGGTGCCTCTGAGGATGGAACTGCTGCCGATCACCGACGAGCAGGGCATAACCTGGCATGTGGAGACGAAAGAGAAGCAGACCAGCGTCTACCGTTGGCCGCCGGCCGGGCTAGATGACCAGGGCGTTCCCGTCTATCGGGAGGCCGACAAGCAACTGCTCGCCACTCTGGACACTAGTTGGAACGTGGCGCACAGCGTGCAGTTCTAGAACGTCTATCATCTCTCGCGCGCCTCGTTTGATGAGGCGGGCAACCTGTACATCATGGCCGGCGAGCCGGACGCTTCCGGGGGAGTGGGCTACTGGGAGCGCATGTACAAGCAGGCGTACCTTCAGAAGTACAACACGAAGGGAAAACTGGTCTGGAATATCGGTCGCCACGCGGAGAGTTGGGCCAACCCGGGCGAGTTCTATATGCCTAACCGTGTCAATGTGCACCGGGGTTTCGCTTACGTTACGGATGTCTCCGGTCTGCTGTCCATCTTCGACCCCAACGGTCTGCTAGTGGCCTTCGAGATCAAGGACGCCTACCGGGGCCACAGCCTGGCCTCGGATCTCTACGGCGGCGGCGGGGAGAGTTGGGTGGCGTATCCCTTCACCAACAGCCGCAACGGGAAGACCTACTACATCATTCAGGATCACGGCGAAGGGGCATACCGGCTGTTCGAAGTGCAGGGACTGGACGCCCTGCAGACGTGGCAGGGCCAGGTGGAACTGGTGACCCCCGCGCCGGCCAAGCCGCGCGAGGCAGAGCAGAAGCAACGCCTCTTCAGCGCCCAGATCTATCAGGCGCGCAAGGCCCCGAGCATTGACGGCGACCTGGCGCAATGGTCTGACACCGGCACCGAGACCCTGTGGATGAAAGAGGGCGACGCTACCCTGCCTCATGCCACCCTGCGCTATCGCTACGACAGCCGGAACCTGTATATTGCGGTCCATGTGCGCAATGACGACAGCCCGGCGGTCAACGCCTACGCCGCCGACCGGGACCTCATGTGGCGCGCCGATGCGCTCGAACTCTATGTCGGCACCGATTTTTCCACCTGGCGGAAGAATCCATACACCGAGCACGATTTCCAGTTCATGTTTGCGGTGGGGGAGAAGATGACAGGAAGGGCATACTGCTGGACGAGACATGAGTGGGTAGAGGGCTCGCACTCGGCCTACCGGGTAGACCCCGACCGGCAGGGATATACGCTGGAGGGGGTGCTGCCCTGGGAGTACATGAAGTACGCGCCCCAGGCCGGCGACAAGTTGGGCTTCGACATGCGGGTGATGATGGGCAACGCCGACGGCACGCAGTTCGTGTCCAACCTGATCTGGTCAGCCACGAACACGGCCTTCAACCAAAAGAACGAATGGGGCATGGCCCTGCTGCAGGGCTTCTACGCCGAGCCCTAACGGGAATTGGAATGGCAGGTGTCTCTGGTCTGGGGACCTGTGGACCTCGGTTGCGGATGGCCGCATCGCCTCGACACACTTGCCCTCTGCCGTGCCAAGGAGTGATGATTATGCGGTCGTTGCTCCCCATGCTACTGTCCCTGCTTCTCTCGGCCGGGTGCGCTACGTCGGCGACGGTGCAACATCCTAACCTGCTGCTTAATCGCGAAGAGATCGAGTTAGTGAAGGAGAAGATCGCCAAGTACCCCTGGGCAGCGGCGGCGTTGGAGGAGACGAAAAAACACGCGCTGGGCGGGCGCGAGTACGGCACGTTTCCATACGACACGTACTGGGAGTTGTGCTTCCTCGACCAGGCGCTTTACTACGCCTTTACCGGGGACAGAGACTTTGCCGATCGGGCGCGCGGGCATCTGTTGGGAAGCGCGCGCTCGATGACGCCGGGCCTGGAGACGGTAGACCTCGCCGCCCAGCCGGAGTACGGCGCCTGGGGCAACTGGGGAGCGGTCGCCTGGGCCTATGACCTCATCTACGACACTTGTTCAGAAGACGAGCGGGCGGAGATCGAGCGCTGGCTTCGGCTGGTCGCGCAAGTGATCATTGAAGGGGACAAGCGTCATACCACCACGCCCAACTTGATCTTCGGCAAGCACGCCAACCTCGGCCTCATCGGCTACTGCTTGGGCGACCAGGAGATCATTGATTGGGCCCTGAGCGATCCCGGTTCCTTTGGCCCGCACAAAGGCGGCTTCTACGCGGTCTTGGACAGCATGGTCAACGACGGGCATTTCTGGGCGGAGGCGCCCATCTATGCCTTAGTCTACGACGTCAACTTGATGCTGGCCCTGGCCGAGGCGTCGCGGCACTGTGGTGGCCCCGACCTGTATCACTATGTCTCGCCGAAGAGCGGCGCCTCCATCAAGTCGGTAATTGACGGCTACCTTCTGATGGGCTATCCGCTGGAGCGCACGGGTATCGGGCCGGGAATGCTCCGCTTTGCCACCTTCGGGGACGGGGGAACCTCGTTTGACCCCAGCGGCACTTCGGGGAAGGACCCAGAGACGCTGACCGGGAGTTACTTTCTCACCGCTCTCGAGATTGCCTATGCGCGCTATCGGGATCCCGCCTACGCCTGGGTGTTGAGCCTGGCGGCTGAGCGGGCTGTTCCCGGTTGGCTGGGCCGAGCGCCCTGGGGCTATGCCGCGCTCTCTCACGGCGAGCCGCTGTCGGAGAATCCGACCCCTCCACCCGCGCCCAGCGGCGTCTACCCACAGCAAGGCTTCGCCATGCTCCGCGCCGACGAGACGCCGGCCTACTGGACCTCTGGTGCTCTCGCAGCCATGGTGCGCCTGGGCACCGCCATCGGTCACGGGCACCAGGACTACTACGCCCTGGTGCTGCATGGCAAGGGACGTCTGCTCTATCCGGACGTCAACGTCATCCAGTACGAGCCACGCGAACTGGGCTGGACCCACGAGGGAATCGCGCACTCAACGCTGCTGGTGGACCGCCAGTCTCCGCGGCCAGGGCCTTTCACCACCCGGCACGACTTCAACCCGGATGTGAAGTTCTTCGCCGTTACTGGCACTGCCTACCCGGGCGTGACCCAGACGCGGCGCCTGCTTCTCACCAGAGATTACTTGGCGGACGTATTCCACGCGGCCGACAAAGCCAAGACTCCTCATACCTTCGACTGGGTGGTGCACGGCCTGGGGCGGCTTTACCCTGGGAATCCCAGTGCCTTTGAGCCCAGCGAAGCGCTGCGGCCTGAGTACCGCTGGATCGAAGAAGAGCGCAGCCGCACGACCGACAACACCTGGCAGGCAGACTGGATTCAACGCACCGGGGGCCTGATCGAGGGCCGCCAGTTTGGCCCGGAGTGGTTCAATACGGAGGTGGGCGTGCGCCTGACCATGCTGGGCGCCCAGGACACCCAGGTCTACTGCGGCGACGGGCCGATTACGCACGCGCCTCCCTTCGGTCGCCTTGAGGGTCAGCCGGAGCCGGCGGTACCCCTAGTCCTCGCTCGCCGGACTGGGACCTCGGTCACCTTCGCCGCCTTGCACGAGCCATATCAGGGCTCACCGAAACTGCGCCACTTTCGCAGGGTGGCGGAGAGCGAAGACGGCCTGGTCATGGCCGTGGAGAGGCCCGATTGCACCGACTACCTCTGCATAGGCTTGGACGATCAACGCCACACCTTGGCTGCCGCCGACGGGGAGGTTTTCGTTTTCGACGATTACGGATACCTGCGTCTCGCGCAGGGACAGCCGGTTCTGCGTGGTGGGCTGAGAGCGTTCCGCATAAGGGCCGACCGCTTTAGGGGCGACCGCCTGCTGGTCAACGACCGGCTCGTGACTTTGCGCAGAGCCGGGGCTTTCTGCGACTACGGCAGACTTCCGGAGCCTCTGCCGGCCCCGGCGCTCTCGCCGGGAGGAGAGAATCCGCAGGAACACGCTGCGGCCTTACATTATTGGTTCCTACCCGAAGAAGTACACCTCTCGGCGCTGAAGGAGAGCGATTCCCGTCAGACTGTGCTGCACTTGCGTTGCGTAGGGCCGGGAACAGTCAGTGGCCGGCTCCGGATCACGGCGCCGGCGGGTCTTCGCGTGGAGCCCTCGGTGGTCGAGATTCCCCGGCTAGCCGAGGGCCGGGAGCAAACGGTGCCGCTCATCGTGACCAAGAGCGGCCCTCTGAAAAAGGGCCTGTATCCGCCGCAGGTCAGCCCCGACGGGGGCCTGCGAGCGGTCACGGCGGCGTTGCTGATTTCTGTGGGCGTGGTCATCACGCCGGACCGGCGCCACCCGGAGCAGCCCCAGTACGTGGTGCGCGCGCCCGGTTATACCACGCAGGTGGATGAGCACAGCGGCGTCTCCTTCTATCTGCTTGATGCCGACGGTCGTCGGCGCTTCGGGCGGTTCTACGGGAACTTCGCTTTCGGCTTCCCGGGCATAGAGGGGGTTCTGCAGTACCGCACGCCGTGCAAGTCCGTCCTGGCTGGCGAGGGCGAAATGACCATCGTCACCGAGCAGGCGCAGCTGCATTACGCCTTTGACGAAGAGCGCATCATCTACTCTGTCGTGCCGCCGTCTGACCCGGACAGGGTGTGGAAAATATGGCTGGGCACGTTCGACATCTTGGAGAACCCCCTCCGTAAGAGCCGGGAGGGGGAGGGAACAAACGGTGGCGCCGAGACGTACTTCTTGCCCCATCCTGTCTTCCGACAGGGCATGCTCATCACTTTGCCGCCGGGGACCGAGCTTACCTACCCCAAAGGCTACGGCTATGCCGTGAGTTTCCCGCTGCAGACCGGCAAGCAAGTCGTGATACAGTTCCTGAGCCGGCAGGAGTGGGAGGCGTCGGGCTGACCTCCGGGAACCGGCTGTCAGATGAGTCGGGCGAGGATGCCGCGCGCCCTACCCGGCGCTCGCGCTCTCGCCGTACTCCTCGTTCAGTGGAGCGTCCGATGAGTCCAGAGGAGGGATTGCGATGCGTTGCTCCCTGATTTGCGCTGCCTTGCTCGCGGCGGTTTGTCTGCTGGCGGCAGGGCAAGCGTACGCAGTTACTCTCGAGATCCGCTTGGTAAGAGCCGAGGCGCCGACGGAACTGATCTCCGCCGGTTACTCCGAGACAGGCGCCCTCCCCGGCGGATACGTGGACCGGTGCGAGATCTTCGTAGACGGCGCCAATATCTGCAAGCCTTTCAGTCAGCCGGGCGAAAGGCTCCGACAGGCGACCATAGCGGTAGAGGTTCAGCCGGGCGAGCATCTTCTCCAGCCCGGGGCCCAGAAGTTTGCGGTTGCGCAAGACGGCATGATCGCGACCACCGCCCCCGGGCTGAAGGCGCAAGGCAATCGCCTGGACGTTCTGATGGCGCCGCTGAACTTGGAGACTTGGGACCTAGAGAGCAACGCGGTCGGGCAGCCTGCGATTCTGCAACCGGCGCTGCAGGCGGAGAACCTGCGGGTCTTTGACCGCCCCTGGCACTGGCCGCCGCAGTATCCGGCCCGCGCTCGCATCTACCTGCCCGTCGGCAGCACGGTAACGCTGCTCCCCCAGGGTGCCGAGATTGAGGTCGGACAGCAAGGAGCGTCGGTGAAGGACGACCCTTCTCACTCGCTTCAAGTGCGCGCCGGGCAGGTGCTGGTGGGAATGACGCCGATGCGCTTCACGGTGCAGCAGCGCTCGCACCTGGAGGGCCGAGGCAGCGCTCTGCAGCTGCAAGGCAACGGGATGAACCAAGGCCAGGACGCCATCTACCAGTGGGGCGCGGCCAGTTGCGACTATAAGTGGCTGCTGCCCTGGGCCCCGCAGCGTTTCTCAGTACAGGTTACGCAGAGCCCCCACGGAGCAGGGCGCATCAAACCAGGAACCCCCCTGGGCCCGGCTCTTGCCGTGAACACACGCGATCTCCCCTACGCCAGTCTGCTCGTCTGCCGGCTGAGTGAACTAAACGAGGACGCCGTTATCCTTTACGTGGCTCTCCCTCGGCTCAAGTACCAGGCCGGCGACGAGGTAGTTTTCGATCTTATCTATCGAGGCGACAACGAACCCACGGCCCTGCGCGACCCGGAGATGGGAGCCTATCTCCGTCCTGAAATCATCTCGACCGTGGGCGAGCCTCAATGGCGCCGCCTAGACTTGGGGCGGGCTGGAGAGCAGTGGCGGCTTACGCTACCTAGCGACATGCCCACCGATCGCTATCGGCTGCGGCTCTGTGCGGACGAAGCAGCGCGCCTGGGCCCGGAAAGCCATGTGCACCGGGACTTCGTGATCGGAGTGGCAAATCCGGCCCAGCCGGCCGCGGTGACGTTGTTCCTTCCGGCCCAGCGGGGTACGTTCGTTGCGGGCGAGGAGATTGAGGTGCAGGCTGCCGTCGTGACCCGGCAGAACCTCACCGGGACGCTGCGCCTGCGACTGCAAGGCGAGAACCTAGACCGGCGCTTCGGGGCAATCCCTTCGCGGCAGTTCGCGTTCGGCCGGACCGCGGCCGGTTGGGTGCTCCCGGAGAGTCTCAGCGGAGTGCTCAAGCCGGGCACCTACCGGCTCAGCGTGGAGTTGGCCGATGCGCGCGGTCAGCTAGTCGGCGAGTCGCCGCCCGTCGAGTTCGTCATCGTTTCCGGAATCCACCAGAGCCTTTTCCCAGCGCATGCCGACTGTTACGGGAATGGTTGGCTGGGCACCTGGCTTGGCGGGCAGACGGATGTGCTGGACTCGAATCGCTCGATGGAGGAGGGAGCGCGCCAGATCTTCGGCCTCGGCCTGGCTATGCTCCGGTTCGACGGCTGGTATCAGACCCTTCCCAGCGGAGCGCCTTCGCCGCAGGAGGCCGAGGTACAGACCTCCGGCGCGGTCTCGCGCCCAGTGCTGCCAGATGACCCCGACTTGCCGGCGGTGGAGGGGACCCTGGTACCCAAGTGGCTCTGGCGGTCATTTGACTATGCGCTGCGCTATCGCACTGCCCTGCTGCCCAGCCTGATGCCTGGCGACGGGCCGCGGGTGGAGACCGAGATACCCGACCTGCTTGCTCAGCAGCGCCGGCATGTGCGGCTGATGACCCAGTACCTGCGCCGCTACCCCAACTTCGCCGGCATTTCCTATTCCCACTGGAGCGGGCCCTCTTACACTGGGACGGTGGGCGGCACCACCAACCCGCCGCCCGAAGAGGTCGTCAGGGCCACTCGGCAGGCCATCTGGGACGAGTTCTGCCACCGGTACGGCTTCCAGGGCGAGGTGCCCACGGCCTGGTACTCTTTGGGCACGCCCTCCGGCGGCGGCGCCACGCCGCAGAATCGGGATCTGTGGGAGAAATGGGTGCGCTTCGTCAATGAACTGCTCCCGCGCGTGCACGCGGACTGGGGCAAGGCGGCGAGCCAGGTCTGGCCGCTGCTCATCAACACCGACTCGCGTGGCGCGCCGGGGTTCTGGGCCGGCCCCCGCCAGGCCTATGACGCCTATCCTCACGGTAACCATCTGATGACGACGAGCGGCCTGAACACCATCGAGGCGGTGACCAACGACGACTGGGGCATTGAACCGTACGCGCTGTCCGTCGAGGGGGATATCTTCGGCTTTGGCTGGAAGCAGAACAAGCCCGTATGGGTAAGCGGCTGGGCGCACTACGGCACCGCCCGGACCGAGTATATGCGCTTCGCGCTGGAGACCCTGGCCACCGGCGCCATCCCCTCGCTGTACGGCGCCTCCCTGGCCCCGGTGTTCACTGCCAGCACCAGCTGGGAGTGGACCCACCAGAACTGGGGCCGCCGCCAGGCGGCTGAGCGCGTGATGCAAGTGCTTAGCGCCTACGGCGACTGGACGCGGGCTTTTGCCATCGAGCGACCGGTCGGCGTTTTTGCCTCCTTCACCCAGTGTGCCTTGACCGAGGGCCGCACCGGCTACGCCCAGGCTACCCGGCATGGCGCGGCCATCTATCAGGCCTTTGTCACCTGTCTGCTCGCCGGACATACGCCCACCTTCGTATACGAAGACCTGCTCGCCAAAGACCCTCACCTCCTCGACGGGCTCAAGGTATTGATCCTCAGCGATATCACCGGTGACCTCCCAGAGAGCATTGTCCAGGCGCTGCGCGGGTTCATGGCGCGCGGGGGCACGATCCTGGCCGATGCCACCAGCAGTCAGAACTTGCCGGCGACCGAGCGCCTGCCCTTCGACTTCCTGGACTACTGGAACTTCGGGAACACCTTGATGGGCAAGGAGATGGGCAGTAGCGATTACACCAGTTGCTACTGGATGCGGATGCGCCAGTATGCCCTGGAAAAGCGCGAGGCGCTCAATACCTATCTCGACAAGTACGCCCCGGCGCCGGTCGCGAGCGACCTCCCCGACGTACTGCTCACCACCGCCCGCGCAGGCGGGGCCTTGCTCATCTATGCGGTCAACTCCACGCCCTTGCCCTACCGCTTTGTTACTGACATGGCGCGTCCCTATTTCTACCTGCACCACTCCTGGAATGCTCCCGTGAAAGCGCGAGTGACCCTGCGCGGCCTGTCGGGACACCTGTATGATGCCTTTTCAATGAGGGAACTGCCTTTGCAAACGTCCGGCGAGGCGGCGACCTTTACGGCCGACCTGACTCAGTTGAGTGGACGACTCTTTGTGCTGCTGCCTCAGCCGATTGGGCGCTTGGAGGTGGCCGGCGCCTCCACGCCGGGGACCCTGGCCTTGCGGGTTCGGGCGCTGGGGGAGGACGGCCGAACCCTGGCCGCGCCGGTGCCCTTGGAGATCAGGGTCGCCGACTCGACGGGAGCGCGCCGCTACCACCTCTTCCGCACCGCCCTGGGCGAGGGGTGGGCGGAGACGCTGCCGGTTTGCGTGAACGATCAGGGCGGGAGGTGGACGGTGCAAGTGCGAGAGTTGCTGTCCGGTCAGGCCGTTCAGGCGGAGGTGGCGGTCGCGCCCGCGGCCTGGCCTAGCGCCGACCTCGGAGACAAGGCTTTGCGCGGCCCGGCGGTCACCGTGGACCGAAACGCCGTGGTGGGCTTCCTCAAGTCCTCTCCGGAAGTTACGGTCGCCCTGGATCGGCGTCAGGAGAATCTGCGACCCCTCGCCGATCAGCTGGTGCAGGCGTTCGCTGCCGCCAAGAAACGGGCGCGGGTGCGCTGGGTGGACGAGCTCGTGGAGGGTACGAACGAGAAACTACTCTGGACCGGCTCGCCGCTGCCGCCGGCCAGTCGGGTACGCGGGCCGCTGGTGCTTCTGGGCACTGCGCGCGACAACGCCCTGCTCGCCGAACTCTACGCTTCCGGGGTGCTCCTGCGCACGGCGACGCAGAACTACCCAGGCGAGGGCGGGTATGTGCTGGCGCATGTGTGGTCTGGGTTCAGCGGCGATGACTCGTGCCTGGCAGTGATGGCGGAAGCGGAGGTAGGCCTCAAGGCGGCGGTGGCCGAAGTCAAGCGTTTGCTCAGCGGGGGGATGCCTGCGGGGTATGATCCCACGCCGACCCTGAAGCGGGCGCATGAGCGCGTGATGCCGCCGCTATTTACCCGGTACTTGAAAGCCTCCTCTGGCGCGCCAACAACGTCCGCACCGCAACCCAGCGGGCTCAAGCCGCTGTCCGCGCAGCCTCTGACCTGGGAGGAGCCAGTCTGCAACCCCGCCGGGGAGCCGGTTAGCGCTTTGGCGACCACCGCCGACGGCAAGACCGCGGTGGCGGGTACCGACGGCTATTTCCGCAATCTTCTGCGGGTTGATGTAGCAACCGGGCAGGCAAGCGTGTCGCAAGTGGGCGAACGGTTCGTGCACCAGGTGGCGGTCACGCCGGACGGGCAACTGACGGTGGTGGCTACCACCCAGCCGGCCTTGGTAACCATTCTGGACGCGGCCGGGAAGGTGCTATGGAGCGCGAAGACACCCTTCGACTGGGGTCACGATCCGCGCTGGACGCGGGACGAGCCTGACCTGTTCGCCCTGTCGCCACAGGGCGACCGCGTGGTGGTGCGGGAAGCCGAGCAGCGACTGGTCTGCCACGAGACGGCGACCGGCAAGGTGCTGTGGGAGTACCCGTATGCCGCCTCCGATCCTCGGGTGTGGCGAGACGCCTTCCGCCTACGCTTCAGCGGCGACGGGACGCGGCTGGCGGCGTCAGTCACGTCCTATCTCACCGACAGTGAGACTGCCAAGACCCTGAGCGAGACAGCGACAGAGGCCTTGGCGGAGAACCTGAGACCGCTGGACGAGGCGACGCGGCACCGGCTGGTCATGCTGGACGCAACCACCGGCAGGCTGCTGTGGGAACGGGCGGGGCGCACCGTTCCGCAGCCGGAGTCAGCCCCGCGCGGCACCCCCTTCTTCGATCCCTTGCAGCCGAAAGCGGGCTTGGACACGCGCCGCCTGTCCTACTTCCCGCGCCTGACCGGATTTGACCTGGGCGTGTCGGGCAACGGCGACCGGGTGGTAGCCTCCGACGAATACGGCGACCTTCTCGTGTACGGGCCGAACGGCGAACTGCAGCAGGCCCTGACTGCCCCCTTTGCCCTGCCTGCGGTGCCCTGGTATGTGCGCCTGAGTCCCGATGGGCAGCGCGTCGGCCTGTTCTGCGCGCAGTACG
>CALFVE010000029.1 GCA_937928475.1 uncultured bacterium
ACCCTCTCCCGCCTTGCGGGGGAGGGTGGCGTCGCGAGCCCCGCGAGCGACGCCGGGAGGGGGCCTCGGGCCGCCAGGTACACCGCCGCCAGCCCGATTATGCCCACCCCCAAGCCATTCGCCGGTCGCGTGAGTAGCGCCAGTCCCGCCGCTACTCCCGCGAGCGCGTAGTCCCCAAGCCCTCGCCGTCGTGCCAGTCCCAGCACCCCCGCCAGGAACAGCAGCGCGCTGAGGGGCTCGCTATTGAAGTCCTTCATCTGCACGAACAGGCCGGTGCCGAAGGCGCACAAGAGCCCGCCGGCCAGAGCCGTGCGCTGGGTCAGCCCCAGGTCAAGCGCGGCGAGGAACAGCAGCACGGCGGTCAGCGCCACCACCAGCGGATTAAACAGCGCCACCGCTAGTTCCTCGACCTGCTGGGCACGGTCGGCCGGCAACCGCAAGCATTGAGCCAGCCCCTGCCCGGCTAGGAAGAGCGGCACCGCCAGGAAGGAGCAGGCCGGGCCGTACTGCGCGTACTTGCGCCCATCACGGCCTCGGCTGCCCACCGCCTCCTCGGGCACCGCGAAGTCCCCGCGCGTGACCAGGCTGCGGGTGACCGCCAGCATGGTGCCGCCGTCAATCGAGCGCACCGTGCCGGAGAAGCACAGCAGATTCACGCTCAGCACGGTAGCGAACAGCCACCAGGCCAGACGCCGGCTTGTGCGAAGATCGCTCATGTGGTCGCTGGTCTATGGTCGTTGGTCGGTGGGGGCCAAGGCCGAGGTGGGCTTGGCTTTCAGCCACACCTCATACGCCGCCATCCCGGTTTGCGCCTTCGCGTACCTGCCTTCGACGAACTCCTCGCGTAACCGTTGGGCGAACTCCTGCATGAAGCGCAGGTCCATCAGGTGTGTGAAGACCACCGCCGCCGGCGGGTCGTGCCGCAGGTCGGACAGCAACCGCTCCTGCAACTGCGGCGTAGTGGCCAGGCCGATCCGGAAAAGCGGGCTAGGCGCCAGGCGCTGCGCGTGCAAGTATACAGGAATCTCCACGCCCACCACGTAGATCCTCTCAGTGGGCGGCACCTGCGCGGCCAGCCACCGGCCCAGGCGCTCGTCGTCATGCAGTCGGCCCCGCGCCGAGAGATGGTCCAGGGCGGCCTGCAAGCGGATCTGGTACCGGTCGGCGAGCGGCGCCAGCGTCAGGCCCACCAGCAGCGCGGTGCCAACGGTTCGCCAGCCGCGTGCCCAGGCTCGTAGATGTTCCCAGACCACCGCGAAGCCCAGGCCCACCAGGCCGGCGAGCGGCGGAAAGCAGGGCGGGGTCTGCACATCCGCTAGCCAGCCGGAGGCCAGGAAGGCGGCGGACGAGAAGACCAGCCACAGGCCCAGTACTGTCGGCAGCAGCGTCCCCCGGGCAGGGAAGCGGCCCTCCCCGCCGCCGCGGCCTGCCGCGGTCCAGGCGAGCAGGGCGATCAGGGCTGGCCCCTGCACCATCACGAACCGATACCGCCAGAAGGCCACCAGCGCGGAAGCGAGGCCCTGCTCATTTCGGGGATACTCGCCCGCGACCAGCCAAAGCACGGTCGCCCGCCAGAACTCGGCGAACTGCCGACTGATCGCCAGCCACAGGAGCATGATCCCCCAGACCGCGACGAATCCCAGGAGCAGTACCGCCACCCGAACCGCGGTGGCCTTTGCCTCCCCCTTCGCCCCTCCCGCTTGGAGAGGAGGGTAAGCGGGCGGGTTCTCCCCCTCTTGCGTAGGAGGCGAAGGCCGGGGGGTGAGGCTCCTCCCGCGCAATCGGCTCCACAGGATGATCACGAGCCCTGCGGCCAGCGCCTCGGCCCCGGCCACTTGCTTGAAGACGAAGGCGACGCCCAAGGCCATTGCCGCGAGCCCCAGGCGCGTCGGGCCGCCTTGCCGCAGCCCCCGATAGACCAGGTAGAAGCCCAGGGTGGTGAAGAAGGCCATGGGGACTTCGGCCACGGCCAGTTGGCCCGGCAGGTACACGAACAGCAGGCCCGCCGTCAGTCCCGCAAACAGCCCCGCCGGCAGAGAGATTTCCATGGCCAGCCAGTACAGGAGCAGGCAGGCGGTCAGCCCCGCCAGCGCGCCCACCACCAACCGGGCGCGTCCTACCCCGGCGGCGTCGTAGGCGGCTACGGCTTGATAGAGCAGGAAAATGCCCGGCGGCTTGCTGTCGTAGCCGACCTGATAGAGCGGGCGGCCGGTGCTGTGGCTAGCCCAGGCCATATACCCGAACATTCCCTCGTCGCCCCACATCGGGTTACGCCCGGCCAGGGCGAAGGGGAGGACGGTCAGCACAAAGACGCCCAGGAGCCCGCCGGCCAGGCCCAGCCGGGGCCGCCCGCTCAGGGCCGCTCGGGGTGGGGATTCCACTGCCACACCTCGTATTCCGGGAAGGCCGGGTCTCCCGTCTGGAAGGATCCGTGCCGGATGACGCGACTATAGTGCGGGAGCAGCACCGCCCGAACCCGCCCGGTGAACTCCCGCTGCGTCGGGTAGTAGTCGGGCGCCACGACTAGTATCCGCGGCGGCTGGGCCTGGAGATCGCGGAGCGCCGCCTCCTGAAGCCGCGGCGTGTTCAGGAGCAGAGAATGGAAATACCGCGTCGGCGCCCGGCGCTGCGCGTAGAAGTACACCGGCATGCCGTTGCCCAGCACGTATATGCGCTCCCCGGGCCGCAAGGACTCCCGCAGCCACGCTCCCAGTCGCTCCACGTTGCTTTGGCCTGCCTGGCGGTAGCCGGCTATCTCCTGCTGCACCCGGATGCGGTACTTGTCCGCAAGAGGCGCAAAGACCAGCGCCAGCAAGGCCACACCGGCCAGTACGCGTCCAGGTGCCGGAAGCGAACGCAGTCGCCCCCACAACCAAGCGCCACCCAGGCCGCTGAGCGCCGCCAGCGGCGCGAAATACTGGACGGACTGGTGGTTGAGAAAGTAGCCTGAGGAAGCCGTGCCCAAGGCTCCCGCCACCAGCCACGCGCCCAGGAAGGTGGCCAACGCCCGCCGAGGCCTGGCGACAAAGGCAAGTAAGGCGGTCACCAGCGGCGCCTGCGCCAGCGGCATGATCCAC
>CALFVE010000030.1 GCA_937928475.1 uncultured bacterium
AAAGCAGTGTACTCAGTCAGAATCCCGTACTCCAGGCTGAGTTTGACGATCTCCTCAATGACCTCTTTGTCTTGGCCGTGTAAGCGGACCTGATCAATCAGATAGCCGATCTTCCGCGCCGCCCACAGGGAGGCAAGGTAGTCGCTGCCTTCCTTAATCTCCGGGAACTCGCAGGCGAGTTCGAAGCTCTTCGACTCCCCCCGGGCGGCGCCCGTCAGCCGGATCGTCGTCCGCCCGGCGCTGGCCGCTTTGTAGCGTCCGAAGACCTCCACTTGCGAGCCGTAGAACAGATCGGGGAGTTCGCGCGGGAAAGCATCGTAGGTCTGCACCCCGCCGTAGTCCACGCTCAGCCCCGCCAGCACCGGCTGCGAGATCTTGGCGAAGAAACTGGAGACCTTCTGCTCAATGTTCTCGCTGGGACGCACGTAGGTGCTCAGGCCGCTGTTGCCGTAGGCCAGACGGTCCAGGAAGTGGGTGTTCACGTCATAGCCGACGCCGAAGACGAACAGCCGCGTGGTGGTCTTGACCGTTTCCACCTGGTCCTTGACGTGTGTGAGAATCTTCTCGACGTCAGTTTCCCCCGCGGTGGGCTGGCCATCGGTGAGGAAGACCAGGTAGTTGGGCTCGCCGGGCGCGCGCTGTTTCAGGGCGGCGGCCAGCGCCGCGTCAATATCGGTCGCCCCGCGCGCGTGCAAGTCGTTGACGAACTCACGGGCCGCCCGCACCCGTTCCTCCGTGGCTGGCACCAACTCCCCCGCGAAGTCCTCCACGTGATCGCTGAAGGCGATAATGTTGAACTTGTCCTGCGGGTTGAGGCTGTTCACGCAGAAGGTCAGCGCGTCCTGGACTTGCTTGATCTTCTCCCCGCTCATGCTCCCGGAGGTATCCAGGACAAAGAGCACGTGCTTGGGCAGCGCCCGGCCCCGCTCCTGTTCCATGGTCGGCGCCGCCAGCAGCAGGAAGAAGCCGTCGTTGCCCTTCTCCTTGAAAGTGATCAGGCTCAGGCCCACCGGGTCCTTGGCCAGGTTGTAATACAGCAGCACGTCGCGGTCCGGCTTGCTATCGCTCTCCTCATAGGACACGCGCACGTGGGTGTCGCTCAGCCGGGTGACGGACACGTCGTGGGAAGGGGAATAGACGGTGCCGATCGGTCTGGTCGTGCGCAGGTCGGCGGTGAAGGTGACCTCCTTGATGGGCTTGGCCGAGAGTTTCTCCGTGCTGAGAGGATAGAGATAACCGACCAGGCCGTTGTCGTAAGGCAGGAGTTCGCTGTAAGTGAGTTCAATGCGGCGTTCGCCTCCGGCGGGAATTGGGAAGATCCGCGCCTGGTAGGCGTTGTTGCCGGCATAGGTCAAGAGTGCCGGGTCCTTGCGTCGCCGCACGATGTCCTCGTAGATCCGCTGGGCCTCTTCCCTGGTCAAGAGCCGGGCGGCGATCTCCTGGCCGTCGGCGTGGAGCGTGAACTTCTGCACCACCGCGCCCGCCGGAAGCGGAAACAGATAGGTGGCCTCCATCTCCCGCCGGCCCTCATTGACGAAGACCTGATCCACGTAAGTGGTGCACAACTGATCGAAGGCCTGCACCTTGACCCGATGATACTTCACGCTGAAGGGGGGATGGTCGGGAGCGATGGCGCTGGGCGGACCGGGGATGAGCATGCCGTCGGCGAAAACGCTGTCCGCCGCCAGGGCGACGGCAATCACGAACACGAGACGGAGCGAGTGACGCATAGTTTGGCCTCCCCTGCTGCGTTCTCAGTACCCCTCCGGCCTCTTGGACCCGGAAAAGAGCCGCGCTGTTCCGCCGGAACCGAGCACTTTCCCACTCTTTCTCACCGCCAGCCCTGGTGGCTTGGCCTCGTATCCTCCCTCTCTCTGGCCTGGCGCCTCGGCGCTGGCTTCCAGGGAGGAGGAAATGGGGTGGGGGTTGAATTGGCTTCTCAAGACGCCGAACCGCTGAAGGAGGTAGGCGCCGTGATGCGTTTGACCATTGTTCCTATCTTGCTGGCCCTGGCCCTGACCGGAGCCGCGGCTGAGATCACCAAGACCCCCACTCAGTATCTGATTCCCCGCCCCGCCCGGCCCATCGTTGTGGACGGGAGGCTGGGCGAGTGGGATATGTCCAATACCCCCTATACCATTAGCGCCTCGGGGAAGAATCCGATGAATCTGCTCTATCCCAATGACCCGGACAACCCGGTGAAAGACGACACAGATCTGTCCGGAAGGGCGGCCCTGGCCTGGGACGATACCTACCTGTACATCGCCGGGCAGATGGTGGACGACCATCTCATGGGGGTAAAGCCGGACAGCAAACTGAACCAGGGCCCAGCCGGCTGGGCTTGCGACAGTCTGATGATGTCCCTCAGTTCGTTCCGCCAGCGCATGAAGACCAATTCTCCCTTCAGCCCCACGCCCTTTCTTGCCTTGCGCTATGCCCCGATGGGGGAGAATCCACGCGGAGAACTGGTGCCGGGCGGCGCCGCCGTGCTCGACAAGCGGGACCTGTACTGGTACTTGCCGGAGGGCTCCCAGTGGGCAGTCACCGAGACGCCGGATGGCTATAACGTGGAGGCCGCCGTGCCCTGGAAGAGCCTGGAGTACGTGCCCGCGCCCGGGGAGCCCCTGTTCATTGCCTTCCTGGCCGCCGATGTTGACCCTGGCGAAGAACTCAACCAAGTGGGCTGGGCCTCCCACAGCGAGCAGTGGGGGAGCGCCACCCAGATGAACCTACGCCCCATCTTCCGCCTGGCGGACCGCAAGGAGGCGCTGGGGTTGGTTACTGTCTCCAACGACGAGATCGCGCCGGGGCAAGGCTTGTCGGTGCGCGTGGAACTGGACGCCCTCACCGGCCCCGCGCGGCTGGAGAAGGTGCGCGTCGTGGATGCCACCGGCAAGACCGTCTGGGAGCAGAACCTGGGGGTGAACGTGCCGGCCGGGCAGACCGCCAGTGAATTGCGCGAGGTCAAGGCCGGCACCTTGCGGGCGCCGGGGCGTTACACGGTTGAAGAAGTAGCCTCGGTGGGCGGCAAGAGTGTGGTGATTGCCAGGTACTCCTTCGCCGTGGTGCCGCCGGCAGCCGCCCCGGGAGCGGCTCCGGTCGCGCCCGAGATTCGCCACGCTCCCCCCGACCGCGTGGCCCGCAATGCCCTCGGCGAGCAGGGCTACTACCGCTACGGCTGGATCAAGTCCAAAGAGGACTACGTACCCTATCTCCGCAAGCACCTGGAGCCCTATCTGAAAAGCCAGGCCAAGCAGAACATCGAGACCAAGAGCCCTTACGGATACGTCACGGCGCTCAGGTGCATGGCGTTCTACCAGATCACCGGCGACGAGGAATACCGCACGCTGGCCCGAGATATCATGGACTATACCCTCGCCTCCAGTGCCTTCAACTGGTTCCAGGCAACCGCCATCATACAGTATCGGTACCTGACGTGGCTGAAGGACCCCAATAGCCCCTGGGCGCCGCCCGAGGCCGAGAAGCGCCTGCGCGCGAATCTAGCCAAAGTCGCGGCTACTCCGGAGAAGTACTTCTTCCTCGAGTGGGGCACCCACAATCGGGTCTGGCATCGCTACATGCTGCTCAAGATCGCTCGCCAGGTAGCCGAGGCGGATGGTCTGCCGATAGACCTCCGCGTGATTGAGTACACCGACTATCACGATAAGATCATCGGCGAGGTCGGTGACACCGACGATGCCTCTGCCGGCTACCATTGGGTCTTCTTTGACGCCGCTATCGGCATGTACTTTTTCAGCGGCGACTGGAACGCGTTTCTCACCAACCGCGGCTTTCAGAAGACTCTCTCGCGCTACGTGGAAATGGTCAGCCCCAGCGGCGCCTGCCCGCCCTTTGCCTCGTGCAGCGGCTGGCCCGAAGTCGGCGCCTCCATGTGGGCCTATGAGTTGATGTCGGCCCTCACTAAGAACGGCCGCTACCGCTGGAGCGCCCATCGGATCGCGGAGTATTACTACAACCATCTGGACTACCGAGCCAACCAGTACCACGGACCGTATGACAACGCCCTCAATAACTTCTGCCTGGCTTACCTTTTCGCGGATGACAGCGTGCCGCCGGTCCCCCCGCCCGCCGCGAGCCGGCTGACCTGGCGGCATCCCTGGCTGCCCACCCCGGAGGAGGAAAAGAAGAAGCACCCCA
>CALFVE010000031.1 GCA_937928475.1 uncultured bacterium
CCAGGTGCTTGCCTCTGACCTGGCCACCGAGGCCGACAAGCAAGCGGTGCGGGAGGCCCTGGTCTTTTACGCCTCCACCCTGTGGGACGACGACCACGCGCCGCTCGCCGTGCCCGCTGGCGTCAATCTGGGCACGGCCAATATGCCGGTGCAGCAGCAGAACTACCGCGAGATGTACGCTCTGTACTTGGCCAACCACCCTATGATGAGGGGCCGCACCGAAGGCGTGGGAGAACGAGCGCTGAACATGGTTCGCTCCACCATCAACGAACACGGCGCGCACATGGGCTGCACCCACTATATCGGCGCCGCCATGGGACCGCTGCTGTCTACCTTGCAGCAACTCAAGCAACTGGGAGTGCTGGACGCCTTTCGGGAGGAGCCGCGCCTCAAGAAGTATGCCGAGTTTGAGATGAACTTGTGCACCCCGCCCGATCCGCGCTTCAACAACCGGCGGGTGCGTCCGGCCATCGGCGACAGCGAGCCGGGCGAGGCAACCGAGTTCCTGGGACAACTGGCCACTGCCTACGCGGATATTGACCCGAATCTCTCGGCGCGCTTGATGGGCGCCTGGAAGCAAGCAGGCAAGCCCGAGTCCGACTTCCACGGGGCCACCATCCTGAAAATAGACGAGAGCCTACCCGAGGCTGATCCGCAACTGACCTCGGCCCACTTCGAGGGGTGGTACTCCGTGCTCCGCTTCGGCTGGGGGACACCCAACGAAACCGCGGCGTGGTTTGTCAACGGCGGCTTCTACCGCGACCACGCCTCCAACGACCTGGGCGAGCCAGTCATCTACGCGCTGGGCGCGCCGCTGTCCCTGGACTTCGGCACCATGTATTCGCCCCACTCGCCGGGCGGATTCGTGCACAGCGTGGTGCTGCCGGAGGCGGCTATCGGCGCCGAGTGGACGCAGAACCCGCCCGACGTGACCAAAGGCCCGCGCTGGGGCCAGCCCGTGACCGAGGAGTTCAAGGCGGGAGCCAGAGAAGCCTGGTCGCGGGCCCGCTTCAGCATGGGCGAAACGACCTGGACCCGCACGGTTAAAGTCGCTATGCTGCGGGACGACTTGCCCGCCATCGGTATTCGGGATGAGTTCGGCGGGGCAGGAGCGGCCGAATCCAAGATCTTCTTGCTCAACCTAATGGCCGAGGGGCCGGTGGAGACCCCCGGCGGACCGGCCAACGTGGGCGAGGGTTTCAATCTGCCTGTCGGTGTCAGCCGGCTTCGCTTCACCGGGCAGACTTTCGACAAGCACCCCACCGGCGGTATTGACTGGGACCTGTACGTCATTGCGGAGACTCCCCAGGAAGCGTTCCTGGCCCAGTACGAACACAAGAACCGAGGCGGGGAGCGACAGGCCATCCTGCGGCTGCGAGGCACCGGCCGCTTCCAGGTGGTGATCGTGCCCTGGTTCAAGGGGACCTCGCCGCCGAACGTATCCGTTACCGCCGCCGGAGGTACTGTTACCGTGGCCGCCGGGGCCACGAAGGCGAATTTCTGAGAAGCCTGGGCGCCTCAGGCGGCGGTGGGTTTCACTTCGAGCAGCAGCACCGAGAGCGGCTCCAGGCGCACGTGCTCGATGACGGGCAGTTGCACCGACCGTCGCAGGGGACGGCGTTGCCCGTCGGTCACTGCGTCCACATCGTAGGTCTGCGCTTCGCCGTCCGGCGGCAGCAAGGGTGCGTCAAACTCCTGCGGCTCCGGCGAGACATTCACGAAGAAATGTCCAATGCTGCCGTCCCGGGCGCGGAACGAACCGTGCTGGACGGCGTAGTCTCGCACCACGTGCCGCCGTTCGGGATGCTTCTGGGGGAAGTCGCTGGTGAAGCCAATCAGGTCCAGGAGCCGGACGTAGGAGAAGTCAATCTGCGGCACCTCGATGGACGGCGGTTTGAGCATCTCGCCGAACATGAGATACTTCCAGCCCTCCTGCGCGGCGGCGCGGGCCACCTTCTTCCAGAAGGCGGTGGTGACCGGGTTTAGGCCCGGGGTGTCGGCCAGATACCAGCCGCCGGTCGGAATTACCCCCTGCACCAAGGACTTCCCGAAGCACCGCGCCCAGTAGAGCACCTCGGGCCGCGAGCACTCCGGGTAGGCGGCGCAGTAGGCGCCGATGTATCCGGAGTATACATAACTGAACAGCGGGATTGTCTCTCCGCCCATCGGCTCCCCGGCGGCGTAGTGCCCGAAGTACTCCATATTCCCTGCCCGCTGGTCGAATAGGTCCACGTAAGGGATAAAGCCCTCGGAGATCCCCTCGGTTGTAATCACTGCTTCCGGATCCAAGGCGCGAGCGCGGATGCGAACTTCTTGCAGGATCTGGCCCCACGCCTCCGCCCACCAGCGCCCGTAGCCGAGCGGGTGTCCGTGCGCCGGCGCGTAGCAGGCTTCGGCAGAGCCGCACGGGAAGTTGTCAATCTGCACCACCGGGCAGCCGCACTCGAGGCAGCCTAACACCAGGGAGGTGGTTAACTCCCGGGTACGCTCCTGACTCGGACATAGCCGCACGCTCTGCCAACCGGGGTACCATCTGAGGATAGGCACCTCGCCGCTTGCGTCCACGATGGCGATTTGCCGCCCCTCCTGCTCGAATTCAGCCCAACTGTCGAAGGGCGGCTCGTACGTGGAGATGGCCACGTACCAGTTCCCGCCTGGCATGTACACGAAGCCCCGGTTCCCCGCCCGCCGTAGCCTAGCCATGGCGCTGCGAAAGGCCTCCTCCCCCTCGCGGGGCGGAAAGAAGCCCACCGGTCCGGTCCAAGCCCCGCCTCCCTCAAAGTTGAAAACGAGCGCCAGCAGAGGAATGCCCGTCTCGGCGGAGAGGCGGTTGACCAGGTCCGCGATCTCCTCGAGACGGTGAGTCAGGCGAAGAACCGGCATGTCGTAGTTCTGGGTCTGGAAGATGCCGACGCCCTGCCGCAGCCATTGCGGAATGTCCCGCTCCTCCAGCCGCTTCCGGCACCACCACTGGCGGCGGGCCCAGGCCTTATACAGGTCGGCGCCCTCCCACCACTCGCCGTGAAAGACCCCGACTACCGTGTCATAGGTGAGTTCCACGTCGCTTCCTGGCGTCTCGCCGGGGTAGTGCGAGATCTCGATGACTGGCTCGCCGGCTTCGCCCTCCCGCGGTCCAACGTGGAACCCCTTTACATTCTGCCGGTCGTCATGACAGGCCAGATACAGCCCGGCCCGATCGTTGTAATACAGTAGCAGTTGCAGCGACCAGACTCCCGGATACAGCCCCCCGACCTTCCCAACACCCACCCAGGGCGACTCTGGCCCTTCGCCGGCGCACAGGGGCAAATTGTCCACCACCGGATAAGGATCGCGGAACAAATAGCCCTCGCCGTGCCGAGGGACCACGAGCGCCTCTCCCGGCGCGCCCTCTCCGACCCTGAGCACGCCTGATAAGACCGGGCAGGTCAACTGGTAGACACATTCCTCAAGAGCAAGGCCGCGGACCGCCAGTCGCCACCGGCTCAGGGGGGAGTCCGCCTCCAGCGTAACCCGCACCTGGACGCTGACGTCACGACCGCCCAAGCCTTGCGCCTCCAGGCACAAAGTGCACGACGAATCGCCCGATTCCGTCCACCAGCGGAAGTCGCGCGCCTCTTCACCGTGCAGCCACGTCAACTCGCGAGTTTGCCAGTCGCGTAAGGCCACGCGAAACAGCAACTGGGGGATTTCCTGGTCGCGGACAAACTCGTAGCCGCTCGCTTTGTCCACAAGAGACACGAGGGCACCGCCGCGACGAGCGAGGTCAAATCCCAGTTCGAGCAGGTCATTGCCGATTTTGACCTGCCCGGCTGCTTCTGTCACGTAGGGCTTGCCGGCGCTCATAAGCCTCGACCTTTCAGGCGCCGCCAGAGAGGATCCGGCGCTTCTGCTCCAGGTAGTACTCGAAATTCGCCAAGGAGACGTCGGGCGGGATGGCGTGGTCAATCCAGGGAATGTAGCCACCTTCTTCCACCAGGGGCGCGATTTTGGCGATCTGCGCGTCAATCTCCCGCTTCCCCTTGGCGATCTCCCGCTTGTCCACGCCGCCGACCATGCAGAAACTTCGGCCGTACTTGCAGCGCATCCTCACCGGATCCATCCCGGCGGCTACCTCCATGGGATTGAATCCGTCTACCCCCGCCTCCAGGAATAGCGGGATTAGGACCTCGAAGTCCCCGTCAGTGTCCACGATCACCACCTGGACGCCGCTGGACTTGAGAAAAGCCACATAGCGCCGGTAGTGGGGCAGGAGAAACTGCTGGAACAGATTCGGGCCGAGCAGAGGCCCGCCCTTGCCGGCCAGGTCCTCATGGATCCAGATGAAATCGAACGACACCTCGCGCAGCGCCGGGGTCAGCAGCCGAATGATGTAATCACAGAGAAACTCCAGGCACTCGTGAACCAGCGCCGGGTCGTCATAGAACATATAGGAGAGCGCCTCGGTGCCGATCCAGTTGCGGAGCATACTATAGAAGCCGAACTCGCCATAGGCGCTGAGCAGGCAGACCGGGTTGTCGGTGCTGCGCAGGTGAGCGACCAGGGCCTCCCAATCCGCCGGGTAGCGCTCCGCAACCTCGCCCTCATACCGCCACCGCAAGGCCTGGAAGTCCTCCCGGCTGGCAACGGGGAAACTGAGGTACTGGTCCATGCTCATGCGCGTCCCGGCCACGGTGCCGCTGAGGCGAGCCCTCCGCGTGCGCCCCATACTGTCGCTGAAGAGCAAGTGGTCGCCTTCCTCCCGGAGCACTTTCTCCTCGAAACGGGGAACCGGCCCGGCGGCGTTGATAGGCGCGTCCTCACAGCCATCGAGGCCGAAGTAGGCGTTGCCCTTGATGAACATGGTGCTGGGTTGGGTCGGTGCTCCTTCCCGCACCCATCGTTCGTGCGTCTGGCCCCACAGGCCGATCTCCATGCAGGGGACGCGGTCCACCGAGCCAAAGCGCAGCGTGTTGAGGAAGCGCTCCTTTGGGGTCATGCTCGGTGCCTGGGAGCCGAGGATGAACAACTGTGCGCCTTTCGCTGTGACCGATACAAGCCGGGGCGACAGGGCTCGCCCCAGCCGCAGACTATTCCACCACGGCCTCGCCCCATTCCGCCGGCTCCAGGCGACTCTCATTGGGGATGTCGTCCACGATATTCGCCGAGAAACTGTTGTTAGACCAGTAGGCCCGAATCGAGGCCCGGTTGCTCCCCACGGCGTTGCTGCCGAAGATATACCCCAGGTCCATGCGCACCGTCTCTCCCGGCTTGGGCGTCCAGCCCAGCACGGTGAGCGGAATGGTCACCACGGCGTTGAAGCCGCCGGGCCTGGGGC
>CALFVE010000032.1 GCA_937928475.1 uncultured bacterium
CGAGGGCTATGTTACCCAGTTGCTGGCCAATCTGGACATAGCAGCGATGCCGGTCCCGTCGGATCAGTCTCCCTGACGAGATGGCCAGGCCCTAGCGCTTGGGGCTGCGAGGGAGTCGCTGCGTGCGCCGGGCAGTACAGAAGTTACTTCCTGTTCAGAGGGCGCGCGAGGCATCACACGCTTCAAGAGTCGAAAAGGAGAACTGAAATGGCAGAACTTGCTCTGTGTGGGGGAAGTGCGGTCGCCGCCGAATTGAGAACTGCGATACCGCCCTGGCCCCAGTTCGACGCAAGTGATCGCGAGGCTTTGTGCAGGGTCCTGGAAGGCCGCCGCTGGTGCCGAATCTACTCCGGGTCGTGGACCGAGAAGTTTGAAGAGGCTTTTGCCTCCTATCACGATGCGCAACATTGCATCGCAGTAGCCAACGGCACCGTCTCTTTGGAGTTGGCCTTGAAATGCTGCGGCATACGAGCAGGAGACGAGGTGCTGGTGCCGGCAGTAACTTTTATTGCCACCGCCTCCGCAGTCACCGAAGTAGGCGCGACGCCCATCTTCGTGGACATTGACCCCACCACGGCTACGGTTTCCCCTGAAGCGGTGGAGGCGGCGGTGACCAGCAGAACGCGCGCGCTCATTGCAGTTCACTACGCCGGCTATCCCTGCGATTTTGACCGACTGCTGCCGATTTGCCAGCGACATGGCCTGGCCTTGATTGAGGACGCTGCCCACGCGCAGGGGACGGAATGGAAGGGGCGTAAGGTCGGCGCTTGCGGAACTATTGGTTCGTTTTCCTTTCAGGAAACCAAGTCCCTGGCCTCGGGAGAGGGCGGCGCCATAACCACCGACCAAGAGGAGTTGGCGGAGAAGGCGCGACTGATCCACAACATCGGGAGGGTGGTCGGACGACCCGGGTATGATCACTTCGTGCTGTCTTCGAACTATCGCCTTAGCGAATTCCAAGGGGCGCTGCTGCTCTCGCAGTTACAAAAACTCCCCGAATGGACGCGCGTGAAGCACGAAAACGGTCGTTGGCTTAGCCAGCAGTTCCGCGAGATCGGAGGGCTTGAGCCGCTTCGCGAGGACGAGCGCATCACGACTCGCGGCTATTACTTCTACGTGCTGCGCTACCATGCGGAGGCATTCAAAGGCCTCACGCGCGACAAGTTCGTGGAGGCATGGAACGCGGAGGGGGTACCGGCACACATCGCCTACGGGTACCCTTTGTATCGCAACCCGGCCTTTGAGGCACAGCGGCTGCGCGAGACGCTGGCATGGGTCCCCGATCGGCTGCCAGATTACCAGAATCTGTACCTGCCCGAGAGCGAGGAGTTTTGCCGCCAGCAAGTAGTTTTGCCCCACCCGGTCTTGCTGGCCGACCGCAAGGCGCTCGAACTGGTGGTGGCCGCGGCAGATAAGATAAAGCGTCATGCCGATGAGGTCCTCAGATGAGTCGCGAAGTTCGGGTTGAACTGATGCGGCCGGCACAGATAGTGGAGGCGCGGGAAGAGTGTCCTCTGGTGTTCTTGCCGCTTGGCCCGCTGGAATGGCACGGCCCGCATTTACCTGTGGGGACCGACCCGCTCAACGCCCAGGAGGTGGCTAGGCGGCTGGCGCGAGAGGTGGGCGGGGTGGTCCTGCCCACCTTGTTTATGGGCACGGAACGGGAGCGCAGCCCGGAGATGCTGAGAAACATAGGCTTCCGGGGGGACGAGTACATTGTAGGCATGGACTTCCCAGCAAACACCCTGGCGAGCCTCTATTTCCCGGAAGAGCTGCTTGCCTTGGTGATACGTAGCTACCTGGCGCTATTGGAGCGGATTGGCTACCGCATGGTTGTCTTGCTCAACGGTCACGGTGCTGCCAACCAGATTGCAACGCTGGAGCGCCTCGCGGTGGAGTTCTGTCACACAACTTCTTTGCGGGTTTTGCATCTGCTGGCTATTCCAGGCTACACTCGGGGCGAGTACAGTTGGTCTCATGCGACACGCGGGGAAACGGCCATAATGCAAGCATGTTTTCCGGAAAGCGTTGACCTGAGCACGTTACCTGAGCAGGAGCCGCTCGCCAATACGCAGTTTGCCATAGTAGACGACCGTACCTTTCGTGGCGAACCAACTTGTGACTGGACGCTGCGGGCAGAAGAAAGCCCGCATCTCGCCACTCCCGCTGAGGGAGAAGCGCGGTTCCAGGCGATAACTCAAGAATTTGCAGAAGTGATCCGGGCCGAGTTGGCCAATCTGGCCTAGTTTTATGCGTGGCTTGGGAGGTTGTATATGTCTGGCTTCTGGCAAGCCCTGCAGTCCGAATTGCGCGACGTTCCCGTAGTAGATCCGCACAGCCATGTGCGCCCGGCTCGTCCGCAGGCCGACAATCTGGCAGACCTAGTCTTGTACCACCACGTGTGGGTAGAACTGGTGTCCTCCGGCATGCCGGCCAAGGCGACGAGCCGGGTGGGACTCCCTCACGAAGTGGCGGACCCGGGGATGGATGGGCTGGATCGAGTAAGGGCCGCTTTGCCATTCCTCCCCAACATCCGCAACACGACTTGTGCCTGGTTTCTCCGCATCATTCTGCAGGATCTTTACGGGGTACCGCGAGGTGAACTCACTCGGCAGAACTTAGAGGAAGTTTCTTGTCGCGTGGAGCGGCGGGCGTCGGATCCTGCCTGGCAGTCCGAGTTGCTGGAAAAGCGTTGTCGGGTGGTGCGCACCTTGACCGTAAGCCATGTCGAGCAGCCCCCGTGTTCGCCGATTGTCGCCAAGGGTATAGAGGGCGTACCTATTGCTCTCGAGGGATGGAAGCAAGGGCCTTATGAAACCCTGCGGGACATGGAGCAAGGCTTTCGCAGGGAACTGACTTGCGGGGAGGATTATGCCGCGGCTATGTATGCACTGGGAAGGGCCCGCAGTCAGCGGGAGGATCTACATTTCGTGGGGCTGTGGATACTGCCCTTTATCCGCTATGTGGCTCCTCGCGAAGCCGAGATCACGGAAGTTCTCCGCCGAGTCAAAGCCAGACAGCCCATCAATCACGAGCAGATGAGCGCCTTCGCCTGCTTCGGGTTACGTCACTTTCTGGCGGGGATGCGGCAGGGCCGGCTGCGCATCATTCAACTCATCGTGGGTGCCGACGTGCTCCCACCCCACCGTTCCATAACCCAGTGGGCGCCGGAGTTCCCAGGCACCCTGGCTCGCATTGCTGGCGAGTTTGAGGATTTCCACTTTAACTGCAGTTCCGCGTGCGACGCCAACATCCAGGACCTGGCGATTCTGGCCAAGCACGTCCCCAATGTGAGCGTGGCCGGGTACTGGTGGCACGTTCTCTATCCCTACTACATCCGCAAGAGCATCGAAACTCGGTTGGACATCGTTCCTGCCAACAAGATTGTGGCTTTCTTCTCCGATGCCTACCACGCAGAGTGGATCTACCCGAAGCTTAATCTGGTGAAGCGAATCTTCGGGGAGGTCCTGCGCGATCGGGTAGAACGAGGTCTATACACCCCAGACCTGGCGTTGGGGTTGGTCCGGCAAGTGTTTCACGAGAATCCCAAGCGCATCTACGGAGTGAAATGAATTGCCCGCAATCCCCCCGCCGCCCGCTGGTGGCCTGAGCGCACGTTTCTGGTCACCGGCGGCCGTTTTTGCTGCAACATCTTCAGAACGAAGGAGGACACACCAACGAATGAATGCATTGTTGACGGTCGCGTGTGTGGGAGCCGTCATGATCGTATTTGGCCTGTGT
>CALFVE010000033.1 GCA_937928475.1 uncultured bacterium
TCTCGAGCCGTCGCCAACTTTGCCTTTGTACGACTTCCACACCCACACGCTACTCAGCGACGGAGTGCTGGTGCCCATCGAGTTGATCCGCCGGGCGGTGGTGGCCGGCTACGATGGGTTGGGGATCAGCGACCACACCGGCCTGGCCGGATTGCAGCGGCGCATCCGGGAGGCGGCGAGCGACTGCCGGCTGGCCCGCGAACGCTGGGATTTTCCCTGCTACGCCGGCGTGGAACTGACTCATGTGCCGGCCTCGGCGGTGGCGGAACTGGCCGCCTTGGCCCGGGGCGCCGGGGCCGCCTATGTGGTGGTGCACGGAGAGACGTTGGTGGAACCCACCGAGCCCGGCACCAACCTGGCGGCGGTAAGTTGCCCCAATGTAGACCTGCTCGCGCATCCCGGCTTGATCACCGAGCAGGAGGCGGCGCTGGCCGCCGAAAACGGCGTCTTCCTCGAGGTCAGCGCCAAGCCCGGCCACTGCCTGGGGAACGGCTGCGTGGTGCAGATGGCCCTGCTGACCGGTGCTAGACTCCTGGTCGGCAGTGACTGCCACGAGCCGGGGCAACTGCTCAGTCGCGAGTTTGCGCGCGACCTGCTGCTGGGCGCCGGCTTACCCGAGAGCCGCCTGGAGCAAGTCCTTCGGGAGAATCCGCTGGCTTTGCTGGAACGAATCCGCGGGCGGGAGGAGTCTGAAAAAAGATGAGACTTCTCCGCCCTGCGCTCTTTTTGCCTGCTTTGCTGCCCTGTGCTGTGGCGGCGCTGCTGGGCCTGACCGGCTGCGCCAATACCGGCTCTCTGGGTCACACGGATCAGCCGGCGGCCGTCATTGAGGTGTTTCTGCGCCTGGCCGGGCCGGTGGATGAAAACTCATACTACTTTGTGGCTTTCAACACCAGCCCCGATTCCGCCAACGCTTTCCCGGTGCCGGTGGCCGCCGGGCCTTATTGGGGCAACGGCTGGGGCACCGGGGGAATCAGCCACTACGTCTCGTACCACCTCGGCCAGTACAACCTGTACCGCACCCAACTGAACGCGTTGCTGGGGGCGCACAGCGGCGGGCTGCTCAACATCCGGGGCGTGGCCGTGGGCTCGGAGGGCGGCCTGTACGACCTGACCGTGCAGGACGTGAATCTGGGCGCCGTGGCGGTGAGCGGCACGGGACGGATCGCCGCGGTCACGAACAACTCTGACCAGAATGCCGGTGTTCTTACTCTGACCACCGACGCCGGCGGGCAGGTCGTGGCGGGCAGCGTGAGTTTTACGCCGGCGGCCGACGGCGGGCGCAGCCTGCGCCCGGCGGAGCAGGCTGCGCTGGATGCCCTCAATGCCGGCGGGATAACCTTGCAGCCCGACTCCCTGGCTGCGCTTGGCCTAACGCTTACTCTGGGCCCGGGCGCGGGCGCGCAGACCCTCACGGTGGCGCCGACTGTCGCCCAGGTCCGCACGGTTTTCACCTCCGCCAGCACCAAACAGACCACCACCAGCGTCGGGACGGTAACGGCCAACTCGACCACGCCGACCACTACCCCTCCCATTCCGGGGCTGATTCTGGTCACGGGCGACCTGGCGGTGGGTGACACGGCCACCGTCTCTGTGGAGTTTGCGCCCGCCGGCATCCTGCTCAGCCCCCGCCTGTTCGAATACACACCTCCGGCCGGCGGGAACACTTTGCACTTTACCCTAGACCTAGCCGCCTTGGGCGACAACCTGACGAATATCAGTTTCAACTTTGTCACCACCACTCAACTCATCTTCGACCCCAGCGTCACCGACCCGCGCCAGCATGTTTATGACGGCCTCGGGCCCCTGGGTAACGACGCCATCCGCCGCTTCGACCCGCGCCAGTTTCTTACCATCACCAACGCCGACGCCTTCGTGCGCGAGGGCTCCGGCGATGCTACCCTGGAAGGACCGGCTACGCAGGCGCAGAAGAACGCGGTGGACATCGTGGACTGGTCGCTGTCGGTGCGGCGTCTGCGCTAGCCCTGCGGGGGATTCGCCATGCGCCTCGTCCTTCAGCGAGTGTCCCAAGCCGAGGTGGTCGTCGAGGGGCGCCGCGTCGCATCCATTGGGCGGGGCCTCTTGCTGCTGGTGGGCTTCGCTCCCGGGGACGGCGCCACCGAGATCGAGTACTGGGCCCGGCGCATTCCGGAGTTTCGCATCTTTGAAGATGCGGAAGGCAAGATGAACCTCTCGGTGGGCGACCTGGGAGGAAAAATCTTGGCGGTGCCGAATTTTACCTTGCTGGCCGACGTGCAGAGGGGCCGGCGACCTAGTTTCAGCCCGGCCGCCCCGCCGGAGCAGGCGGCGGCGCTCTTCGCGGAGTTTGTGGCGGCTCTGCGGGACCGGGGCGTGACGGTGGAAACTGGCCAGTTCGGGGCGCACATGCACGTAGCGCTGGTCAATGACGGGCCGGTGACTCTGATCCTGGATGAGAGGACCGGGTCCTCAGGGCAGTCCTGAGGGAAACGACGAGGCGATGGGCGACCACGGCAGCAACCTATCTCAAGAGGCGAGGGCTCGGCAGGCACGGCTGCATCTGGAGCGGGGCCGCGAGATTGCCGAGGCGGGGCGGGCCGAGGCGGCCGAGCGCGAGTATGAGCGGGCCCTGCGCTTGGATGAGAATAGCGCCGAGGCCTACCTGGGTCTGGCCGAGACCTACCGCTTGCAGGATCGGCCCCAGGAGGCGCTCAGCGCCTACACAGAGGCGCTGCGGCGAGCCCCCCACGACGCGGAGAGTCACCTGGGGCTGGCGGAACTGATGCTCAACCTGGGGCGTCCCCAGGCCGCCGGGCGCCACCTGGCTCAGGCCATCAGTTGCGACCAGGGGCGGGCCTACTTTCGCTACCGTCTCGGCCAACTGTACTTGGAGAATCGCGCCTACCGCAGTGCGCAGCGGCAACTGGAGTATGCGGTATCGCTGGCGCCCTGGGACGGTTTTTACCACTTCAAACTGGCGGAGATCCACTTCGCGCAGGGCGACTACCCGAGGGCGGTGGGGGAATACGAGGCGGCGGTCGCCTGCTCGCGGTTGGATGACCTTTACCATGTACGCCTGGCGGCAGCCTACGCTCGGCAACGACGTCGGGCCGAGGCCGTGTCCATGCTGCGGCGGGCCCTAGAACTCAGCCCCCACAACCGGGTCTACCGCTGGCTGCTGGCCGACCAACTCCGCCGTCTGGGCCGCGGCCAGGAGGCTCAGGCGGAGTACCGGCGGGCCGGGAGACTGGGGGCCTACGATCGCGATTGCCTGGCCCGGGCCCGGCAGCGTTTTGGCGAAAGCACGGCCGCCCCGGGCGGCTAGACGATCCCAGAAGTGATTGAGGGCGGATGTGGGCCGCTGAGCAGGGCCGCATCCGCCGCTTGTTGACTCCACCGAGAGGCAGAGCGGGATGCGCATTATCCAACTGGTGGTCGGCCCTCTGGCGACGAACTGCTACCTGGTGCAGGAAGAGAGTAGCCCGCACGCCTTGATCATTGACCCGGGGGCCGAACCGGAGACGATCCTGGAGGCAGTGGAGATGAACCGCGCGCAGGTGGCCGCAATCGTTTGTACTCACGGCCACCCGGACCATACCGGAGCCTTGCGCCGGGTAGTAGCGGAACTGGGCGTGTCGGTTTACCTCCACCCCGCCGACGCTCTGATGCTCCGCCAGACCTGGCCGGAGTTCTTTCTCACTGAGCCGGCCGCGGGGCCGGAGGTGGAGGTGCGCCACTGCACCGAAGGTGACTACTTGGGTTTCGGCGCCCGCCGCCTGCGGGTGCTACACACGCCCGGTCACTCTCCCGGCTCCATCTGTCTCGCCGCAGAGGAGGTCGTTTTCACCGGCGATACACTATTCGCGGGCAGCGTGGGGCGCACCGACCTCTCTGGCGGTGACCAGGCTGCACTCCAGCAGAGCCTGCAGCGCCTGGTTCTGGAACTGTCGCCCATCACCTTGATCTACCCGGGGCACGGGGCTGCGACGCTGATGACCCAGGAACTCGCCGGCAATCCCTGGCTGCAGGCGCCGACTTAGCGGGCCTCCGGAGCGAGCGGATTCGCGTCAAGGGCACCGCTCAGCGCTGCTTTTCCTGAAACATCCTGAAGCGGCAGCGTCGCCCAGTACCAACCCTCAAGGAGTGCATGGATGGCAACCCTTCGTCTTGAGAACGGCCACGTCCTGACCATGGAGCCGGGGGCAGAAGTAATCAGCCCCGGGGTGGTGATTGCCGAGGGACCGCTCCTCTCCTACGTCGGCCCGGCCGGCGCGGCGCCGGACACTCCGGGGGCCACCGTCGTTGATTGCACCAACTGCGCGGTTCTCCCTGGCCTGGTCAACGCGCACACCCACGTCTCGATGACGCTGCTGCGCGGCTTCGCCGACGACATGCCCTTGCAGCCTTGGCTGGAGGAGAAGATCTGGCCCACGGAGATGAAACTCACCGGGGAGGACGTGTACTGGGGCGCGCTGCTGGGCATCTGCGAGATGCTGCGCGGCGGGGTCACTTGCTTCAACGACATGTACCACTTCTACCGGGACGCCGCCCGCGCCGCGGTGGACGGGGGCATCCGCGCCTGTCCCTCCGGCGTCCTGCTCGGCTTTCTCCCCAACGCCGAGGCCCTGGTGCGGGAAGCGCGCGACTTTGTGGCCGAGACCCTGGCGCAGGGCCACCCGCGCCTGCATCCCATGCTGGCGCCGCACGCGCCTTACACCTGCCCCGACGCGCTGCTCGAGCAGGTCCTCCACTATTCCCAGGAACTGAACTGCCCGCTGCACATCCATGTCTCCGAGACGCGCACCGAAGTCCAGGAGAGCCTGGAGGAATTCGGCAAGACCCCGGTGGAGCGCCTGGAGATGCTGGGGCTCTTCGACCGGCGGGTCTGCGCGGTGCACTGTGTGCACCTTACCGATCGGGACATCGAGGTACTCGCCGAGAAGCAGGTGGGCATTGTCCATTGCCCCGGCAGCAATCTGAAACTGGCCTCGGGGTTCGCTCCCATCTCCCGGCTCCTCCGGGCGGGCGCTGTGGTCGGCCTGGGCACCGACGGGTGTGCCTCCAACAACAACCTCGATCTCTTCCAGGAGATGCTGCTGGCGGGGATCGTGGACAAGGCGGTGCTTGGAGACCCCACCACCGTCCCGGCTTTGCAGGCGCTCGCCATGGCCACTCGCGAGGCGGCCCGGGTGCTGGCGCTGGAGGACTTGATCGGCACGCTCAGGCCAGGAAAGCGCGCCGACCTCGCGGTCGTGGATCTCTCGCGGCCGCACTTGCAGCCCCTGCACAGTCTGCCCTCTCAACTGGTTTATGCCGCGCGCGCCGACGACGTGAAACTGACCGTGGTCGAGGGGGAAATCGTCTATCAGGAGGGCAAACTCACCAAACTTGACGAGGCCGAGGTCATCGCCAAAGCAACAGAATGCGCTCGCCGCTTGATGGCGTGAAGCGACCATGCCCGCTCCCCCCTACCTGACCGCTGGCCTCCGCCCGCCGGCCGCTGGCACGGTGTCCTGACCATGCGCTCACCCCCCCACGCTTCTCTGTCCTGCCCCCAGCCCTCCTGGATCCGCGACCAGTTCAATCGCATCGCGCCCCAATACGACCGCGTCAATCGCCTGCTCACCTTCGGCATGGTCGGCGGCTGGCGGCAGCGCATGCTGCGGGCGGCTTCGCCGCGTCCCGCCGCCGTCGTGTTGGACCTGTGCGCCGGAACCGGCGAACTGGCTCGCCTGTGGCTGCGAACGCACCCCGACACCGCGCGGGTGGTCCTGCTGGACTTCGCGGAGCGGATGCTGGCCCAGGCGCCGCCCAAGTTCCCCGGCCAACCGGTGCAGTTCGTGGTCGGTGACGCCTTGCACTTGCCCTTCCCAGAGGCGGTTTTCGACACGGTGCTGTGTGGTTTCAGCCTGCGCAACGTCGGGGATTGGCGGCAGGCGATAGCGGAGATGTATCGGGTGCTCAAGCCCGGTGGGGAGGCGCTGATTCTGGAGATGTGCAAGGAGCCCTGGCCGCTACCGGTAGCCTGGTTCATCCGGCGCGCCGTGCCCTTCCTGGGAAGGCTCTTCTCCCGCGATCCCTCGGCCTACGCTTGGGTGCCGGAGAGCATTGACCGCTTCGCGAGCGGGGAGGAGGTGGTCGAGGAGATGCAGGCCACCGGGTTTACCGATCTCCGGCGGCACGACATGATCTTCCGCGTCTCCACGGCGTTGGTCGGGAGGAAGGGGTAGGGCAGAATTACGCAGGAATCGGTTGAGCCCGGGCGTCTCGCCCCAAGGCCCCACTCACGCGGCGCGCGAACTCGCTCGCGGGAGAGAGGAACCAGGGGCCGCGGGCTCTGACGGGCGAGGCGTCTGCCCCTGGACAGGGGCTTGAAAGCCTGTCCTACTGCACCTTCTCCGCCTTCCCGCTCGCGGCTGACTTCCAGACGGCCTCGCTGAGGCGCATGACCGCCAGGCCGCACTCCGGCGGCGCCGCGACCTCTGTCTCCTCGCCGCGGAGTACGGCGATGAAATTGTCGTCGGGCCGGCGGGAGGGGGGAATCTTGCGCTTGCTCACCTTGCCCCAGTCGCGGTCGCTTTTCCAGCGCCAGACCTCCCCGCCGTGCCGAATGGCGATCGTGCCGGTCGTTCCCCAGATGGTGATGTCCTCCACGAAGTTGACCGACTTGGCCACCACCGAGAAGTTCATCAGCGCGCCGCCCTTGGCGCGCACGCTCATTGCGGTCAGGATGTCCACCTCGGTCTCGCAGTTGTCCTGGAAGGCAAAGGCCGTCTCTGGCTCCAGGCCCGTCATCCACAGGACGATGTCGAGCAGGTGGCTGCCCGAGTCGTTGAGTTGCCCACCGCAACAAAGCGCCATCTTCTGCCGCCAGGTCCCCTTCTGGCTGGCCCACCAGTTCTGCGACTGCCAGCAGGAGACAAACACGATCTCCCCGATCTCCCCGGCCTGGATGGCCTTGCGTGTGTAGATGTACGGCCCCTGAGTATGCCGATTATAGGAAATGGCTAGCACCTTCCCGGCGGCCTTGGCCGCCGCGATGACCGCCTTGGCGTCTTGCACGGAACAGACCATGGGCTTCTCGACCAGGACATGGCAATCCGCCGCCAGGGAATCCAGAATCTGCTGGGTATGGTAAACATGGGGGGTGCTGATCAGCACCGCGTCAGGCTTGGTGCGCTTGAGCAACGGCTCATGCGACGCGAAGACCTTGACTGCCGGGTCTTTGCCGGTCATCTCCCAGGCCGCTTCGCGCGCGGCCTTGCTGGGATCAGCCAGGCCGACCACCCGAATCACCTCCGGGTAGTGGGTGAGATAGTGGTGCAGGTGCCCGCGCCCATTGCCGCCGCAGCCGATGATGCCCATGCGAATAACTTCCAGGTTGGCCATGGTGAGTCTCCTTCTGCCGCCAAGGATGGTCGCTTTCGGGACCCCGAGGAGGGGGTCCTGTGCGCTTCGCGGGTGCTTCTCCCTCCCTTGGACGAGTCCCTCCTGGCGCGCAGCGAACAATTTCAGGTCTGCCGAGTCTTGGGCGAGGACTGACAAAGAAAGGGCCGCTTTTCTTAATCAAGGCGGCCAGCCAGCGCGAGGTCCACGGGGCCGAAAAAGGCGCTTCAGAATTGACGAGAAGCGCCATTTCTGGTATAATCTACACGGTGCTGGGAACCGGCTGACGGGGGCGTCGCAGGACCTCGGTGCGGGGCGTTATCCGTTCCTCGACGGGCCCATCCGGTCTCTTGTCAGCCCCCGCTGGGGCAGGGGGCGAGCCATCGCCAACTACCCGAGAGACCTTCACCATACCCGATAGCCACAGAACCTGCCGCAGCACCAACCAGACCACCAGTCGCACCCGGGAGCAGCAACCATGGCAGTCAAACAGGAAGCGGCGACCTACGACGCCGGCAGTATTAAGGTCCTCAAGGGCCTGGAAGCGGTGCGGCGGCGGCCGGCCATGTACATTGGCTCCACCGGCGCCCGCGGGCTGCACCACATCCTCAGCGAAGTGGTGGACAACAGCATTGACGAGTTCTTCGCTGGGGCCTGCGACCGCATCGAAGTAACCCTCAAGCCCGGCGGGGTGGCCGAAGTCGTAGACAACGGCCGCGGTATCCCCGTAGACATTCACCCCGAGGAGAAGCGCTCCGCTCTGGAAGTCGTGATGACCGTGCTGCACGCCGGTGGGAAGTTCGGCGGCGGCAGTTATAAGGTCAGCGGCGGCCTGCATGGCGTGGGCGTCTCTTGCACCAACGCTCTCTCGGAATGGTGCGAAGTGGAGGTCATCCGGGAGGGCAAGAAGTACTTCCAGCGCTATCGGCGGGGGATTCCCGAGGCGCCCGTGGCGGAGGTCGGCAGAGCGCGCGGACACGGGACTCGCACCGTGTTCAAGCCCGACCCGGAAATCTTCGGCGACACCCAGTTTGACTTCGAGACCGTGGCGACGCGTCTGCGCGAGTTGGCCTTCCTGGCCGGCGGGGTGCGCATTATCCTGCGCGACGAGCGGGAAGATCCCCCGCGAGTCGAAGAGTTCCACTACTCCGGCGGCATCAAGGCCTACGTCGAGTACCTCAACGAGGGCAAGGAGGTCGTTCACCGCCCCATCTACCTGCAGAAGACCGTGGAGGACGTGGACATCGAGATCGCGATCCAGTACAACACCACTATCCACGAAAACCTGGTCTCCTACGCCAACGCCATCCATACCACCGAGGGCGGCACCCACCTCTCCGGCTTCAAGACCGCGGTGACGCGGGCCATCAACACCTACGCCTTTGCCACGGGCCTGCGCAAGGAGAAACAGCGCAACTTCACCGGCAACGAAGTACGCGAGGGCCTGACCGCGGTGATCAGCGTCAAGTTGCTGCATCCCCAGTTCGAGGGCCAGACCAAGACGAAGTTGGGCAACAGCGAGATCGAGGGCCTGGTCTACTCGATGGTGTATGAGACGCTCAGCGAGTTCATGCAGGAGAATCCCAACGTCGCCCGGCGGATCGTGAGGAACGCGGAACTAGCCGCCCGGGCCAACGACGCCGCCCGCCGCGCCGCCGAGGCCACCCGCAAGACGGCGCTGACCAGCGCCGGGATGCCGGGCAAACTCGCCGACTGCTCCTCTCGCAATCCGGCGGAGAGCGAGTTGTTCCTGGTGGAAGGCGACTCCGCCGGCGGCAACGCCAAGCAGGCGCGCGACAGCCGCTTCCAGGCCATTCTGCCCCTGCGCGGCGTCATCATCAACGTGGAGAAAAACCGCCTCGACCGAGTCCTCGATAATGAGGAAGTCATGGCGATGATCACCGCGCTGGGCACCGGCATCGCCAGTTCCAACGGCAGCAACAGCAATGGAAACGGCAACGGCGACAGTGCCGAGTCCAGCAGTCAGTTTGACCTGAGCAAACTGCGTTATCACCGCATCGTGATCATGGCTGACGCGGACGTGGACGGTTCCCATATCCGCACCCTGATCCTGACCTTCTTCTTCCGCTACATGCGGCCGCTGATCGAGCGCGGCCACCTGTACATCGCCCAGCCGCCTCTTTATCGGATAAAGTGCGGTCGGGACACTTATTACGCGCTCAACGACAAGGAACTCGAGCGACTCATGGCCACGCTCCGGCGGCGCAACGCCACCGTCTACCGCTTCAAGGGCCTGGCCGAGATGGATGCCAACGATCTGGCGGAGACCACCATGTCCCCGGAGAAGCGTGTGATGCGGCAGGTGACCCTGGATGAGGCGGAGGAGGCCGACCGCATCATTTCCATCCTCATGGGCGACGCCGTGGAGCCGCGCCGGGAGTACATCGCCCACCACGCCAGGAGCGTGGAGAATCTGGATCTGTGG
>CALFVE010000034.1 GCA_937928475.1 uncultured bacterium
CGGGTGCCGTAGCCGAGATGCAGGCGCACCAGGGGGTCTTGCCAGGTGGGAGGGCCTTCGGGTATGAGAACATTACACGCAGTCACAGCAAAGGGCGAGATGCGGTCGTCGCCGCTGGCAGGGTCAGGCCGCTGCCTGCTGGGTAGCCAGGCGGAGCCGGTGACATTGGTGGCGCCCAGGATTAAAGAAGGCTTCCCCGGCCGCTCCTTCACCACGGTGAAGTACGCATTCAGTTCGTCCACATGGTCGTGATTCGCCACCCGGTCCCAGCCTTGCGGGGCGACGTACAGGTAGTCCAACTCCAACCAGTCGGTGATACCGACAAAGATCTCGCCGATGTTGACGAAGTCCCTGACCGTGCCGGCAGGCGTGTTGATGGCCTCAGTGTTCCAGTAAATGTAGTTGATTTCGGCGGTGTTGGGGGCCAGGGGGTTGCCCGTGGGCATGGCGACGACGTCCCCGGCGAGAGCCAGGGAGGCGCTAGCGACGAGCAGCGCCAGCGTGAGCAGAAGGTGATGCAGGCGCATCTATGACTCCTCCCTCCGAAGTGGTTGCGGGCTAAGCCGCAGTAGGCGGCGGGACTAGCGTTACGAGAACGGCGGCGCCGAGGAAAGCACCGCCGGAGAGCGCCTGGTGCCGAAGGCCGGACTCGAACCGGCACGGGCATGAGCCCACTGCCTCCTGAGGACAGCGTGTCTGCCAATTCCACCACTTCGGCGCGGACACTAATAAGTTTAGTAAAGCCGCTGGGAGGTGTCAAGGCCCCACCGGGGCTTTTTCGCCAGGGGTGAGAGCGCCGCGCCGGCGCAGGCCGGAGCCGGGGTTGCAGCCGAAACAGGACCCCGGCCTCGGTCACAATCTAGGGTACCAGGACCGAGCACGCGGAGGTCAAGCCGGCGCAAACGGGGAATCTCGGCTAGAGCCAAAGCAAGGACGAATCGGGCTGGGAACGGTTGCAGGGGGGCACTTGGGGTTCTCGTGCTAAACCATCCAATGGCCCGATTTCGTCCTTGCGGGTACATTATACCCCGTTTGGAGGACTTCAATCCGTGCTGGGCGCTTTTTCCCCGGACAGCGACGTAGACTGGGCGGCCTTACCGGTCGTGCCCCGGAATTTCTACCTGCGACCCACCGTGGAGGTGGCGCAGGCCTTGCTGGGCCAGGCGTTGGTGCACCAGCAGCCCGAAGGGTTGACCGTCGGCCTGATCGTGGAGACCGAAGCCTATCTGGTCGGAGATCCGGGCTCCCATGCCTGGCGGGGGCGCACCGCCCGTAACGCCCCCATGTTCGGGCCCCCGGGGACGATCTATGTCTATCGCATTTACGGAGTGCACTGGTGTGTCAATCTGGTCACGCAGCCTGAGGGTGTGCCGGAAGCGGTGCTGATCCGGGCGCTGGAGCCGGTGGCGGGCCTGGAGTTGATGCGTCAGCGACGCGGTGTAGACCGCCTAGAGGAGCTGTGCGGCGGGCCCGCCAGACTAACCGAGGCTTTGGGTATCAGCGAGGCCAACAACTGGGGAGACGCCACGACTCCCCCCTTGTGGGTGGCGGATACCGGGCAACGGGTACGCAAAGTCGGCGCAGGCACGCGCGTTGGTCTCCCCCGCGGCAGGGGACACGAGGCGGTATTGCGCTTTGGCGTCGCGGGTAGCCGCTTTCTTTCGCGGCGATTTGCCGGCTAACAACGAGAAGTGCGCCAATGAAGATTGCTTTCATGACCTTTGTGGCCCCCGAATGGTCGCTGCAGCAGCATCTGGCTGCCGCCATCCGCTACGGCTACGACGGGCTGGAGCCGCGCTGCGCCGCGGGGCATCAGCACGGCGTGGAGGTTAGTACTACCAAGCGACAACGGCGGGAGATCCGCGCGCAGTTCGCCGACTGCGGGGTGGAGATCTCATGCCTGGCGACCTCACTGCGCTACAACTTCCCGGAGCCCACACAGGTGGCGGAGATGGTGGAAGAGACCAAGAGGTACTTGCAGCTGGCCGCCGACCTGGGCGCTCCCAATATTCGCGTCTTCGGAGGCAATCCGCCCGAGCAGGGCCTGGCCCGGGAGACGGCGGCTCAACGGGTGGCGGAGGCGCTCGCGCAGTGCATGGAGACCGCGGACTCCTGCGGCGTGAATCTGTGCCTGGAGACGCACGACTTTTTCTGCCGAGCGGAACACGCCGCGGCGGTAGTGGACGCGGTAAATCACCCGCGGCTGGGGTTCAACTGGGACATGCTGCATACCGCTCGCCACGGAGAGACGCCGGAGCAGTCCTGGGCGCACCTGGCCGGCCGAGTCTACCATTGCCACGTCCACGACTATCGCTGGAGCCCCGAAAACCCGGACGAGATCCAGCCAGCGCTGATGGGCGAGGGGATGGTGCCCCACGCCGAAGACATCCGCCTGCTCAAGACGGCGGGGTACGCGGGGGCGCTCTCCGGAGAATGGATCGGAGACTGGAAGGCACAGGAGATTCTGCCTCAGGCCGCGGGTCAGTTGCGGAGGTGGATAGGGGATGGTGCGCAGTGGATAGCAGATAGTGGGTAGTGGGTGGTCGTTGGTGGTTGGTGGGGAGTGATTGGTGGGCAGTGGCACGTGGCAGGGGGGCGAGGAGGAGAGCGAGAGGACGTTGCGGGGTGCGGGTGGGTATGGCGAAGATACATATTCTGCCTGACAATCTGGCCAACCGGATCGCAGCCGGGGAAGTCGTCGAGCGGCCGGCGAGCGTGGTCAAGGAGTTGGTGGAGAACGCCCTGGATGCCGGGGCGCTCCGGATTGAGGTGCGGCTGCGCGACGGCGGACGGCAACTGGTGCAGGTGGTGGACGACGGCGCCGGGATGACCGCCGAGGACCTGGTGCTGTCCGTGCATCGCTTTGCCACCTCCAAGATTAGCGAGGCGGAAGACCTGGAGGCGATTACGACGCTGGGCTTCCGCGGCGAGGCGCTGCCCAGCATCGGGGCGGTGGCGCGCCTCAAGATCGTGACTCGGCCTGCGGAACAGGAAAGCGGCACGGCGCTGCTTATGGAGGGGGGCGAGATCATCGCCCTGGAGGAGACCGGCTGCGCCCCAGGAACGACCGTCACCGTTTCGGACCTCTTCTACAATACCCCGGCCCGGCGCAAGTTCCTGGCCACCAGCGCCACCGAGCGCGGGCACTGCGTGGACTGGGTGGTGCGGCTGGCCTTGGCGCGCCCGGAGGTCTCCTTCCGCATACTGCACAACGACGCGCCGATTCTGGCGACGCGCGGGTCCGGGGAACTCCGCGAGGTGCTGGCCGCAGCCTTGGGCAGCGAGGTGGTTCGCGAGCTGCTCCCGGTGAGCCTTGACTTCGGTAATCTGAGGCTTCGCGGGTATGTTTCTTCGCCCCGCCTGCTGCGCCCCACACGCGCGCAGCAGTTTTTCTACGTCAACGGACGCTACGTGCGCTCGCGCAGCCTGGGAGCGGCCCTCACCAATGCCTACGGGATGCTGCTGCCCGCTGGCAAGCAGCCTGTGTGCGTGCTGCGGCTCGACCTTGACCCCTCCCAGGTGGACCCCAACGTCCATCCTACCAAGATCGAGGTGCGCTTCAAGCGGCCAGGGGAGATTTACGCCCTGGCCGAGCGGGCGGTGGCAGAGGCGCTGGCGGCCGCGGGCTACCGGTCGCTCGACCGGCAAGTCCCCCGTCCTCCCGGCCGGCCTGCCGACCTCCTCCCGGCGGGCCGTCTGCCTGGGCCGGACCTCGACCGCCGGGGGCAAGTGCAACGGCTGAGGGTCAACCCTTTCTTCGACGAGGTAGACGAGCGGGACGTCGGCCTGGAGGTGCACGCAGCCAAACCCCTCTGCGAGAGGGTGGCCAAGGCTGAGCCGCAACCGTTCGGCACGGGTGAGGTCACGCTGCTGGGGCAGGTCTGGGGCCGGTATCTGGCGGCGGTCTCCGCCGAGGGCCTGCTGCTGATTGACCAGCACCGGGCGGCCGAGCGCATTCTATTCGAGAGGCTCCAGGCACAGCCCGAGGGAGTGGCCGCGCAACTGCTGGCGCTGCCACAGAGCCTGGAACTGTCCGGGCCGGAGTGCGCGGCGCTGGCGGAGAACCGGGAGGCCCTAGCGAAACTGGGCTACCAACTGGAGGAATTCGGAGGAAGCAGCCTGCTGGTGCGGGCGGTGCCGGCGGCGACTTACCGGGATCCGCTGGCGGCGCTGCGCGATCTGGCGGCGGACCTGGCGGAAAGCGGTTTGTCCGGCGAGTGGAACCTAGCGCGGCAGGAACTGCTGGCGCGCGTGGCTTGCCACGCCGCGGTCACCGCGGGGCAGAGATTGACCAGCGCTGAAGCGCAGGCGCTGCTGGAGGGCCTGCTGGCGACCGAGGCCCCAGCAGTCTGCCCGCACGGAGACCCCGTAGTTGTGCACTTCCCCCTGCACCAGATTGACCGCAGGTTCAAGCGATGAAGCCAGACGCCCGGCCAGCCTGCTCCTCGGGCCGAGCCGTGCGGCCTGACGGCACGGGCCCGATTCACCTCCCGCTGTCGTGCTTCGTTCATCGCGGCCCCTGCGGGAGGGGACAGACCGGGAAGATCCCGCTGCTCGTCTTAGCGGGGCCGACGGCGGCCGGCAAGACGGCGATGGCGGTGCGAGTGGCTGAGGCGGTGGGCGGAGAGATCATCTCGGCGGATGCCTTCCAGATCTACCGCGGAATGGCCGTAGGCACAGCGCAGCCCACGGCGCAGGAGAGGGCGCGGGCGCGGTTTCACCTGGTGGCGGAGTTGGAACCGACTGCGCCCTTCACCGTCGCAGATTTCCAGAGCCGCGCCGCGCGGGCGATCGAGGAGGTATGGCAACGAGGCAACCTGCCGGTCCTCTGCGGAGGAACGGGGCTGTACCTGCGGGCGCTGCTGCGGCACTTCGCCATTCCAGCCACGCGCGACCCGCTGCAGGCCGAGATTCGCCGTCGTCTCCAGGCGGAAGCGCAAGAGCAAGGCCTTCCGGCCCTGTACCGACGCCTGCGCGAGATTGACCCAACCGCCGCCGCCAGGATTGCCCCGCAGGACGAGCGAAGGATCGTGCGCGCGCTGGAGGTGTGGGAACTCACCGGCCGGCGCTTCTCGGAGGCGAGCGGCGTTGACCGGTCGGCAGGGGCGCGTTATAATGCGGCTGCTTACGTGCTCACCTGCCCCCGAGAGTTGCTGCACCAGCGGATAGCGTCCCGCGTCCAGGCCATGCTAGCGAGCGGGTGGCTGGAGGAAGTGCAAGCCCTGCGCGAGCGCGGGCTAGCCCCCGACAGCCAAGCGATGCAGGCCCTGGGGTATGCGGCGCTCTGGGAAGTGCTGGAGGGGCGCACCTCCCTGCCAGACGCCGAGGAGCGGATCAAGCGCGAGACGCGACAGTACGCGAAGCGGCAACTCACCTGGCTGCGCCGAGAGTATGGGTTTACCTGGATGACGTGGAGCAGCCCAGTGGAGTACGAGTGCTTCGCTGGTCATCTCCTCTGCGTGGGGGAGCACCTGAAAGCGGCCGCTTTGGGGCAGGGAAAGCAGGCCTAGGCGGAACCTCAGACTGCCTGCGGGGCGACTAAGCGGCAGATAGGGGCGGCACCCTGGTGTGCCGCCCTCGCGCACATCGGGATGGGGAAGCGATGGAATTCACCAAACTGCACGGCCTGGGCAATGACTACCTCTACCTGGACGCGCTGGCCCAGGACCTCAGCGCCTACTCGCTGCCGAAACTGGCTCGGGTGCTCTCCGACCGGCACTTCGGCGTGGGATCAGACGGCATTATCCTGGTGGAGACCTCAGCGCGGGCGGATTTTGCCATGCGCATTTTTAACGCTGACGGCTCCGAGGCGGAGATGTGCGGTAACGGGGTGCGAGGCTTCGCCAAGTACGTCTATGACCACGGTTTGACGCGCAAGAAGGACCTCACTATCGAGACCAAGGCAGGGCTCGTCCACCTGAGCCTGCAATTGGCCAACGGCAAGGTGGCGGCAGTGCGGGCCGACCTGGGCGTGCCTCGCCTGGCGCGGGCGCAGATTCCCATGCGCGGGGAACGGGCGCAGGAGAGGGTCGTGGAGGAGCCGCTCACCGTCGGCAAGTACTTCTTCAGCATTACCGCGGTGTCCATGGGCAATCCCCACTGTGTTATCTTTCTGCCGGAAATCAAGGGCTTCCCGGTCGCCGAGGTGGGGCCGCTGATCGAAAATCACGATCTTTTTCCCCAGCGCACCAACGTCGAGTTCGCACGGGTGGTTGACCACAGTAACGTGGAGATGCGCGTGTGGGAGCGCGGCTCGGGCGAGACCATGGCCTGCGGTACGGGAGCCGCGGCGACGGCCGTGGCGGGCGCCTTGACCGGGCGCACCGGCCGCCACGTCACTGTTCGTCTGCGAGGGGGCGACCTTACCATTGAATGGGCGGAAAATGACCACGTGTTTCTTACCGGCCCGGCTAGCGAGGTGTTCACCGGACGGGTGACGCCCGAACTGATCGAAGGCGCAAAAGCGTAGCGAGCGTCCGGTAGGACCGGCTTTCCAGTCTGTCCTACCGCGGAGCAAGTCAGGAGGCACAGGACGTGGAAGTTGCGCAGAGACTGCAAAGGATCCCGCCCTATCCTTTCCGAGAGATCGCAGCGATCAAGCGGGAGATGCAGAGCCGGGGGGTCGAGCCGATTGACTTCGGCATCGGCGACCCAGACCTGCCCACGCCGGATTTCATTATCGAGGCGCTCTACCAGGCAGCCCAGGACCCCGCCACCCATCCGTATGACGAGAGCGGCTTTGGCCTGCCGGAATACAAGCAGGCGATCGCCGACTTTGGCAAGCGCCGGTTTGGGATTGAGGTCAACCCGGAGGGCGAGATTCAGTCATGCCTGGGCTCCAAAGAGGCCCTGGCCCACATCATCTGGGCCTACATTGACCCTTCGGACGTGGTACTGGTGCCTGACCCGGCCTACTCGGTGTACAAGGTGCAGACGACCTGGTGCGGAGGGGCGCCCTTTCCGATGGCGCTGGACGCTGAGGCAGGATTTCTGCCTGACCTTGCGGCGATCCCCACGCCGGTCGCCAAGGCCGCCAAACTGATGTTCCTAAACTATCCGAACAACCCGACGGGCGCGGTGGCCGACCGCGAATTCTTCCAGGACGCGGTCGCCTTCGCCGAGAAGTGGGACCTTCTCATCGTCCAGGATGCGGCTTACTGCGAGGTGGCCTTTGACGGCTGTGAGCCCCCCAGCATTCTGGAGGTTCCCGGAGGCAAGGAGCGCGCCATCGAGATGCACTCCTTCTCCAAGACCTTCAACATGACCGGCTGGCGAATCGCCTGGGCCTGGGGCGGCAAGCCGCAGATCGAGGCCCTGTCCAAGGTCAAGAGCAACGTGGACTCCGGCACCTTCATGGCGATCCAGCGGGCGGGGATCGCCGCGCTGGCCGGCTACCAGCAGGTCGTCGCGCGGATGCGCGCGGAGTACCAGGCGCGGCGCGACACCCTGGTTGAGGGGCTGAATTCGCTGGGCTGGAACCTGGAGAAGCCGCGTGCCACCTTCTATGTCTGGGCGCCGGTGCCGCCGCGATTTGCCAGCAGCGCCGACTTCTGCGCCGCCCTGCTGCGGGACTGCGAGGTGCTGGCCATCCCTGGCAGCGCCTACGGCGACGCGGGCGAGGGCTGGTTCCGCATGTCGCTGACCCTCAAGGGACCGGACCGGATCGGGCAGATTCAGGAGGCGGTGAGGCGGATGGGGGAGCGAATGCCGGGGTTGTGGGATTGAGGGGAGCGGGACGAACCTGCCGCAGCCGCCGCACGGAAGTCGCACGCTACAGCAGGCGTCTTGGTTCGCCGAGGGTACTTAGGACAAGCGAAGCCCGTGCCACGGAGATGTTACAAGACGAGTACTTGTTGGGGGTTGACAAGCCCGCCCGCTATATCGGGGGGGAAGTCAACAGCATCGTCAAACCCTCCGGGGCGGTGGCCGTCCGGATGGCCTTGGCCTTTCCCGATGTGTACGAGGTCGGGATGTCGCACCTCGGTTCCCATATCCTCTACCACGTTGTCAATCGGATCCCCCATTTTGCCTGCGAGCGCGCATTTTACCCCTGGCCGGATGCGGCAGAGCAGCTGCGCCGAACCGGGCAGCCGCTGACTTCGCTGGAAAGCGACCGGCCCCTGAGCGCCTTCGAGGTTATCGGGTTCACACTCCAGTACGAACTCACCTACACAACCATCCTGGCCATGCTGGAGCTGGGTGGCGTTACGCTGCGCTCGGTTCAGCGCCGGCCGGAGGAGCCGCTGGTCCTCGGCGGCGGCCCGGGGGCCGCAAACCCTGAACCGCTGGCGGAGTTCTTCGAGGCTTTCGCACTGGGCGATGGAGAGGAGGTTCTGCCCGAGATCCTGGAGACCGTGGCGGCCTCCGCTTGGCGCAGTTGCCGGACTGGGGAGAACCGGGAGAGGCTCCTGCGGGAACTGAGCCGCCTTGAGGGCGTGTACGTCCCCGGGCTGTACCGGCCGGAGGAGACCGCCGAGGGTCTGTTGTGCCCGACGCCAGTGGATGCCGAGGTGCCGGCGACGGTCCGGCGTCGAGTGCTGCAAGACCTAGACGAGGCACCCTACCCGACCGCGCCCGTGGTGCCCTGGCTGGAGGCAGTCCACGACCGGGCGCAACTGGAGATTGCCCGCGGCTGTACCCGGGGCTGCCGCTTCTGCGCCGCCGGGATGCTCTACCGGCCAGTGCGGGAGCGATCGGTGGAGACCTTGCGCCAGCAGGCCCGAGAGACAATTGCGCGCACAGGTTTTGATCAGATTTCCCTCGTCTCGCTCAACTGCCCCGACTATTCCCGCATTGAGGAATTGCTCGACGGGCTGCACCAAGACCTGGCCGAGGAGGCGGTGGCGATCAGTCTGGCCTCGCTGCGCACGGACACCTTCAGCGTCAGCCTGGCCGAGCGGCTGCGGCGGGTGCGGAAGACCGGCCTGACCTTCGCGCCCGAGGCCGCCAGCGAACGGCTGCGGCGAGTGATCAACAAGGGGGTCAGCGAGGAGGACTTGCTAACCGCGGTAAAGGCCGCCACCGCCAGCGGCTGGCGCCGGGTGAAACTGTATTTCATGCTGGGCCTGCCCTGTGAGGAAGACGAGGACGTGCTGGCGATTGCCCGGCTGGTGGAGCGCCTGCGGCAGGAGGCGCGGGGCAAGCGAGGGCTGGAGATGAGTGTGAGCGTGTCGGCGCTGGTGCCCAAGCCGCACACGCCCTTCCAATGGTTCTCGGGGGTGTCGCTGGGCGAACTGCGCCGGCGACAAACGCTGCTACGCCAGGCGATGCCCACCAAGGGAGTGCGGCTGTCGCTGCATGACCCGGAGATGGGCCTGGCGGAGCGACTTCTAGCGCGAGGAGATCGTCGCCTGGGCCAGGTGCTCGCGAGCGTCTATCGCAAAGGAGGCGTCCTGGAGGCGTGGACCGAGCACTTTTCCCTGACGCGGTGGGAGGAGGCCTGCTGCGAGGTCGGCCTCGATCTGCACGCGGAGGTGGTCCGCGAGTGGCGTCCGGAGCAGAGGTTGCCCTGGGATCACCTGGACTGGGGGGTCAGCAAAGAGTTCCTGCAGCGCGAGTGGGAGCGCGCGGCAACCGGCGAGGTCACCCCGGATTGCCGGGAGGGCGGCTGTCAAGACTGTGGGTTGGCGCGGCTTTCCGTACAGTGTTCGCAAGAAGTCCCACGGCAGCCGCAGACCCCAGGGCAGGAAAACCAGGTCCTAAAGGAGGAGGCGAGTGCTTAGTCTCCCCCCAGGACGGCGCCCCTGTGCTATAATTGAATTTGCGAAGGTCGGGAGGATGAAGTATCTTTCCCACCTTGACCTGGCCCGGGCGATGGACCGGGCGGTGCGCCGGGCGAAACTGCCCGTCGCCTACAGCGAGGGCTTTCACCCCCACGCGCAGATCAGTTTCGGGCCGCCGCTACCCTTGGGCGTAGAGGGTTTGCGTGAGTTGTGTTGCCTGGATCTCGCGCGCCTGGCGCCGCCGGCGGAGATGACGCGAGCCTTGAGCCGGCAGTTGCCCGCCGGCCTGGATCTGGTTTCTCTGGCGATCACCGATCGGGGGCGGCGCTCCCCGCTGGCCGACCTGGAGGCCGCCGGGTGGGAGATCGAACTGGCCGAGTCAGGCGAGGTGCTGCGTTCCGCCGTCGAGTCGCTCCTGGCTGCAGAGGAACTGGCGGTCACGCGCCAGACCAAGAGCAAGATAGCGGCGGTGAACATACGCCCGGGCCTTCGGGAATTGGCTCTACATCAGGAGGACAAGACCCTCCTGGTGGCGGAGCTCTCCCTGCGTCCGGAGACGCTGGTCAAGCCGGAGGAGATCCTGCAACTCCTGGCGGAGCGGGCCGGCGTCGAGAGTTTGACCGTAAGGCGTCAGGTACGCACGTACCTGCGTTGAGGGATCTCGCCCCCGCGACTCCTGGCTGGTTGACTAAGGGAGCCGCCCGGAGGTTTCGCGGGGGCAGGCGAGGCCGCCGCCTCGCTCAGGGGAACCAAGTTGAGTCGGTCGGCGCCACCTCTCAGCGGGGCAGGACACCTGCGGCCGCCGCGGGCAGCGCCGATGCGCCGGAAAGAGGTTTGCATGCCTGCTGACATCATTGCCAACATTGACCGACGGCAGACGCGGGTCGCCATCATGGAGAACGGCCGTCTGCTGGAACTGAAGCACGAGACAGAAGAGGACGTGGTCGGGAACATCTACCTGGGGAAGGTGACCGACGTCGTTCCTGGCCTGGATGCCTGTTTCGTCAACGTCGGGATTGAGCGCAATGCCTTTCTCCACGTCTCCGACGCCCTCCCGGAGGGCCTGGGCCATCCCCGACGACGGTCGGGCAAACTCCCCAGCATCTCGGAGGTGGTCAAGCCTGGGGACGAGTTCCTAGTGCAGGTTACCAAGGGCCCCCTCGACACCAAGGGCGCTCGGGCCACCCGTCAGATCTCCCTCCCCGGCCGCTATCTGGTGCTGACCACCGAGGGCAACAAGGTGGGCGTTTCCAAGAAGATCGAGGATGAGGAGGAGCGCAAGCGGCTGCGAGACCTGGTGACGAAACTACGCCCTGAGGGCTTTGGTCTGATCGTCCGCACCCGGGCAGAGGGAGCGCGCCAGGAGGACTTCGAACGGGACATCAAGTTCCTAACCAAGGTCTGGCGGTCACTAGAAGCCAAGGCCCGGCAGGCCAAAGCGCCGGCGCTCATTCACGAAGATACTAGCCTCGTCTTCGCCGTCGTCCGCGACGTCTTCTCCACCGAGGTGGGCCGCCTCATTGTGGACGACAAAGTTACCTATGATCAGATCCTCAACCTCCTGCAGAATACCGCTCCCCACCTGCGCAAACAGGTGGAACTGTACAAGGGCGCGGAGCCGATCTTCGAGCACTTCGGCGTGGAGAAGGAGATAGACCGGGCGCTGCAGAGCAAGGTGCCGCTTCCTCACGGCGGCCACCTGAATATCGAAAGCACGGTGGCGCTGACCGCTATTGACGTCAACACCGGGAAGTTCACTGGGACCTCCAGCCTGGAGGAGACGGTCTTTCAGACCAACCTGGAGGCTTGCGCCGAGGTCGCGCGGCAACTACGCCTGCGCGACATCGGCGGGATCATCGTCATTGACTTTATTGACATGGACCAGCCCAAGCACCGCAAGCAGGTGATGACGGCGCTGCGGGAGGCCTTTGCCGAGGATCGGATGCGCACGCGGATCATGCACCTGACTCGCCTGGGCTTAGTGGAGATGACCCGCAAGCGCACGGGGGAGAGCCTGGTGGCGCGCTTGCAGACCAAGTGTCCCTGCTGTGGCGGCAGTGGGCGGATCCTGGCGCCGGAAACAGTCGCACTGCGCGCAATCAACGAAATGCGCAGCCGCCTGCTCAAGGAGCCCGGCCGGGCAGTGCAGGTACTGGCCGATCCTCAGTGCATTCTAGCCCTGATTGGGCCCCACGGCGCCGAGGCGGAGGCGCTAGAGGCGGAACTGGGCGTGCCCGTTTACGCGCGGGCGACCCGGGACATCCACCCGGAGATGTGGGAGGTGTCCCTGGAGGATCCGGAGGTGGCCCAACGGACCCAGGTCAAGCACAAGGCGGGCCAGGTGGTGGAGGTGCGGCCGGAGGACGTCTTGCAGGGGCAGCAGGGCGGCCTGCTCGCGCTGGTGGACGGCGTGATCCTGGAAGTGCCGGAGATTTCCGCCCGGCTGGAGGCGCCGACGAAGATTCGGCTAACGCGCGTGGACAACTCTTACCTGCGCGGCACCCCGGCGGAGACGCCGAAGGCGAAGAGAAGACGGCGAGGGCGCAAGACTGGGGCCACTGAGGCCGAAGCGACCGAGAAGGCGCAGCCGACGGAAGACCCAGAGGCGACAGAGGAGCCGGCCGCAGCCGACGAGCCCTAGCAGCGATGCTGGTTCGTCACGCCAGCTTAGAAGCGGTACCCGCCCTGCCGGTGCAGGAGGTAGAGAAAGAAGGGAGCACCCAGCAGCGAGGTGATGATCCCGAGGGGGACCGCGCCCAGCATGGTCGCCACTAGCGCTGACAGAGTGACGACCAGTCCGCCGGCCAGGAAACTCACCGGCACCAGCACGCGATGCTCCGGCCCCACCAGCAGACGCATCACGTGGGGCACGATCAATCCCACAAAGCCGACAATCCCCGCCACGGCCACTGAGGCCGCCGCCAGCAGCGCCCCGCAGGCCAGCAACACCAGTTTCGCCCGTTCCACCGGGATCCCCAGGAAGGCCGCCTGCTCATCCCCTAGCAGCAGTGCATTGAGTTCCCGCGAGTAAGCGAAGGCTAGCGCGGCGCCCAAGAGCGCGTAGGGCAGGATCATCTGCACCTCTTGCCACCCCTGATAGGCGACGCTACCCATCATCCAAAAGACCACGTCGGTGACCTGCCCGGCCTTGCCCAGGACGAGCAGCAAAGAGGCGAGCGAGGAGCACAGGGAAGCCACGGCCAGGCCGGTGAGCAGGAGTAGACCGACCGGCGTGCGACCGCCGCGCCGCGAGAGGGCGTACACCAGCCCGGTGACGCCTACCGCACCGACGAACGCTGCGAGGGTGCGAGGGCCGAGGCCAAAAAGGGCGAAATCCAGGCCGAGCATGACCGCGACCGTGGCGCCCAGTGCCCCGCCGGCTGAGACCCCGATGATGGCCGGGTCGGCCATCGCGTTCTGGAAGAGGCTCTGCAGGACCATCCCGGCTACCGCGAGCGAGGCGCCCACCAGCAAGGCGAGAAGGAAGCGGGGCAGGCGCACCTGGAAGACGATGTTGCGCTCGTTCTCACCTGCGTCAGCAGCCAAGCCGTGCAAGTAAGGCAGGGGGGAAAGCAGAATGCGGAAAGCCTTCCCCGCGGGCAAGGGGGCCGGGCCAGTGGCCAGAGACAGCACCGTGGCCTCGGCGAGCAGGATCAGCAAAGCCACAAAGATAGCGGTGCGCCGCCAGCCTCTCACGGCACCCTCCCTCCCCGCAGGGCGCTTTCCGAGAGCAAGGTCACGCGCGGCCGCCCGGAAGGGCCCCGATCAACCTGCACCGGCGCGTGGTATACGCTCGCGATGGTATCGGCAGTGATGACCCGCTCCGGCGGCCCCTCGGCATACAGCGTGCCCTCGGCCAGCACCGCCAGCCGCGGGCAGTACTCTGCGGCCAGGTTGAGATCGTGGGAGACGCAGATCACGGTGAGACCGCGGCTGCGGTTGAGGTCTACCAACAATTCGAAGACCTCCCGCTGGTGGCCCAGGTCAAGGAAGGCTGTCGGTTCATCCAGCAGAAGCAAGCGGGGCTGCTGAGCCAACGCTCGGGCGACGTTGGCTCGCTGCCACTCCCCGGCGGAGAGTTCGGTGATCAGACGCTGCCCCAGAGGAGCGAGGTCGGTTGCTGCGAGAGCCTCTTCCACCACCCGGCGGTCTTCCGCGCTCTCGCTCCGGAAACGGCCCAGGTAGGGGGTGCGGCCCATGGCAACGAACTCGCGGACCGTGAACGAGAAGATCGGGGTGCTGGGAGCCGGAACCACGGCCAGGAGCCGCGCGATCTCGCGTCGGCGGTACTCGCGCAAAGCGCGGCCCAGCAGTGCTACCTGCCCGGCCGTCGGCGGCAGCACGCCGGCCAAAACCCGCAGGAGCGTGCTCTTCCCGGCCCCGTTGGGACCGATGACGCCCAGGAAGTCGCCGGCACCCACCCGGAGATTTAGGTCGCGCAACACCGGCCGCCGTTCGTAGCCGCAGGCGAGGTTGCTAACTTCCAGAAGGGGTAGAGCTGCCAAGAGGGTCACCGGCTTTCCCGGCTGCTTCCCGCACCGCCGCGGCCAACTGCTCCAGGCCATCGAACAAACGGGGCCCGGGGATCGTGAGCAGATCAGCGTCGAGAATGACCACCTGCCCAGTGCGTACGGCGGAGAGGCTGGCCCACGCCTTGTCGCCCCGCAACCATGCCAATGCGCCGGCCGCATCGCCGGGACCGGGCGCCGCCTCCTCTCCCGCCAGCACAATCAACTGCGGGTCGCTGAGCACCACGAGTTCACGCGTCACGTTAGGCCAGGGCTTCTCGGGGGGGATGCCCGGCATCCGCGCCACTGCATTGACGCCGCCCGCCGTTTCGATGAGGTCGTTGGCGAAGCTACTCAGCCC
>CALFVE010000035.1 GCA_937928475.1 uncultured bacterium
TGTGGTCGCAGGCCCTCGCTGGCGGCGGCTTCGCGAGGCCCGGAGGGGAGACAGTAAGTGCCTATCATACCTTCCTGGGGGCCCTGTGCTGTGAGGTGCTGGGCGCGGAGTTGCCGGAGGCAGCAGGAGCGGCTGCGCGTGTTCGTGGTCTGCGCTGCCCTGACGGGGGCTACGCCGACCTTGGCGTGGAGGGGCACGGGCAAACTAGCGCCACGGCGGCCGCCGTCGGGTTCCTGCTGCGGGAGGGGGCCTTGTCCCTCGAGGAGCGGGAAGGGGCGAGCGCATTCCTGGCAGCGATGCAGGCTCCAGACGGCGGCTTCTTGGCTCATGCCCAGGCCCCCGCGAGCGACTTGCTTTCCACCTTCACGGCCCTATTCACCCTGCGGGCTCTGGAGGGGCTCGGTCGCGTGAATCTGGGAGCCTCAGGGCGGTTCCTCAGAGAGTTGGCTGAGCCAAGGGGAGGCTTTCGGGGAGCGCTCAGCGACCCGCAGGCGGACATCGAGTACACCTACTATGGTGTAGGCGCTCTATGTCTGCTCAGCCTAAGCGCTGGGGGGTAATGCCGCAGCCTCACCGAAGGTTTGCCCCTGGTTGCTGGTTTGTATGTCCGCTTCGTATCCGCCGCCGACAGGCCCCTTCGCGAGGCCGCGGCGGCGAAGAAACAGGGCGACCTCCAGCGGGCGGAAAGCCTGTATCGCGAGGCTATCCGGCTCGACCGAGGCCGGGCGGAATCACACCGGGGCCTGGGCTGGGTACTCGCCGAGCAGGGGCGCACGCCGGAGGCCATCGGGCGGCTGAGCGGGTGAACCGGTCGAGTGCCGCGGAGCGCAGACCCAAAAAGAAGACAACGCCCATAGAGACCCTGCGCCAACTGGATCTGAGTCTACTGTTGCTCCTCAATCATCTCGGCGCCGAGGGGGCGGTGCGGGAGGTGATCATTCGGGTGGCCGCCACCGGCCTAATGTACGCCCTGCTCGGGATCGTCTTCTATCTGGGTCTGCGCCGGCCCGAGGGAGGCAGAGTGTTGCACGCTGCCCTGGTCAGCGCCGGGGTCGCCGTGCTCGTTGGCAAGATCCTCAACCAAGTGTTCGAGCGGCAGCGCCCCTCTGTCGCCTTCCCCGACCAGGTTCGACATATCGCCCTGGCGGTGCGCCCCGATTCTTTCCCCAGTATCCATGCGACCGGCGGCTTCGGGCTGATCGGTGCCGTGCTCTTTGGCCGTTATCGGCGGGTAGGGCTGCTCATGCTAGTCCTGGGGCTCCTCATGATCGCTGCGCGGGTGGCGGCAGGCGTGCATTGGCCCTCGGACGTGCTGGGCGGAGCCGTATTGGGGATGGCCACGGCGGGTTTCTTTGCTTGGGTCCAGCGCTGCTGCTGGCCGGGCCTGGGACGGCGGAGAACAGCGGGGCTGGGGAGGTCACCGAGGAGGATAAGCAACCTCCTATCACGAAGTAACAATTCACCTCACAGGGCCCGGCAAGGCCGGGGGCGAGGCAGGACCGTGGGGCTACGAGACTGCGCAGGGGGCAGGTTCCCGTGCAACTGCTGCTCAAGTTCCTGGCTCGGGCCGCGGTGGCTGTCGCCTATCTAGCGGCGCTGTTTGTCATCGGCTATCTCGGCGGCTGGTTGTTCTTCGCCGCCATCACCGCCGTGGCGCTGCTGGCGCTCCACGAATACTACTCCGCGCTTGGCCTCAAAGGCATTCGACCCAACGCTAAACTCGGCTGGGTCTGTGCCGGCTTGATTTTGCTCATCGCCCAGTATAGTGAGAATGTACGCCGGTCCCTGGTCACGGACGGCGGGAAGATGCTGGGGGTGGAGGACCTCAACGTTGTCTCTACCGCGCTCCACCTTACTCTCCTTGTCCTGCTGTTTTGTGTGGCGGGCACCCTGGTGGCGCAGTTCCGCCAACGGCCGGGGGAGTCCGCGGTGCTCAACTCGGCCACCACCGTTTTCGGCGTAGCGTATGTGGGGCTGCTCTTCTCCTTCGTTCTGCGCATGCGGTACGTAGACGTGCCCGCGCTGATGGGCTGTACGGCGCCGGAGTTCACTAGGCGGATGGGCGCACTGATCTTCGTCGTTGGTCCCGTCTGGCTGGGGGACACAGCGGCTTTTCTGGTCGGGAACCTGTGGGGGACGCACAAACTGGCGCCGACGATCAGTCCGGGCAAGACCGTGCAAGGATCCATCGCCGGGCTGGTGGCCGCTGTCCTCGGGGCCCTCGTTCTGGGCGCCTGGGTAGGGATGCCGGCGGTGCCGGCCGCGGCGCTGGGAAGCTTGATGGGCACGGTGGGGCAACTGGGCGACCTGAGCAAGTCGGTCCTCAAGCGCGACTTGGGCATCAAGGACTTCGGCGGGATCTTCGGTCCCCACGGGGGAGTTCTGGACCGCTTTGACGCCGTGCTGTTCAGTATGCCGCTCGTGTATTGGTACTTCTGGTTCCTGGTGATGCGAGTCGGAGCACCGTGATGTAGGGAGGAGGTGGCGGCCGTGTGCAAAGGGTTGGCCGCAGCGGTAGGGAGGGGCTGAGGAACTAGCGGGCGGCAGGTGCCTCGCCTCCGGCGAGCCGTAAGCCGCCGCTACAAGGGGCAAGCCGACCTGCGGAGGCAAGCCGAGGGGCCGCTGGTGCCGGGCGAGGCAACTGCGGAAGGGAGGTCTGCCCATTGTCCGACCCAGGGTCGGTGCCCACGCAGATAGCCGGGGACGCCGGCGACCTCCGCCCTGATGACCTGCCACCGCGTCCTTTGACCCACCATCTGGCCCTCACCGTCTATTGGCTGAGCAACACGCTCCTGTGGGGGGCCTTGCTCCACCTGGCTATCCAGAGCCGGCTGATTGACTGGTTCGGGGAGGTGCGCGTCGGCTATTTCTTCGGCATCCTGGGTGTGGTGGGCGGCATGGTGGGCACGGTCACCCAGATCGTGGTGGGGGCCTTCAGCGACCGGACGCTGCACTCGTGGGGGCGTCGGCGCATCTACGTGCTTGGCGGAACGATAGGTGCAGTGGCGGCGCTCCTGCTTCTGGGGGCGGCGCGCTCCTTCTGGCCCTTCGCGGGGGCGCTGGTGCTGGTGCAAGTGTTCAGCAACACCGCCCTGGGACCCTTAACCGCTCTGCTTCCGGATACGGTCAAT
>CALFVE010000036.1 GCA_937928475.1 uncultured bacterium
CCGAGCCGGCTCCGGCGATCATCCAGCCTCCAGCGGCGGCCACTCCCGGAGTGCCCGCGACTCCCGCAGCGCCACGCCCGGCTGCCCCAAGCCCGCCGGCGGAGGCGCTCCCCACCGCCAAACTCAGCTTCGCCGTGCTGGGAAACTGCCGGCCCGGGCTGGTGGGCGGCTGCTCCCCGGTGCTCCAGCGCATCGCCACGACCCTAGGCCAGCAGCGGCCTGACCTGGTGCTGGGTACTGGCGACTATATCGAAGGCTCCCTCGACCCCACCGCGCTGGAGCGCCAGTATCAGTGGCTGTTCTACGCGCTGGCTCCGCTGCAGGACTGGGGCCAGGTCCCGGTCGCCTTTGCCCCCGGCGGCCGCGAGATCAAGGGCAGCGCCGCCAACGCCCGCCTCTTCGCCCGCTATTTCGGTGGGCTGTACTACTCCTTCGACCGGGGCGCGGCCCACTTCATTGTGCTCAACACCGAGGTGCCCGGCCAGGAGCAGCGCATCATGGGCGACCAGTGGTGGTGGCTGGTCAGTGACCTCTACCAGGCGCTCGGCTCCCGCTTCATCTTTGTGGTGATGAATCGCCCCCTCTTCCCCGTGGCCTCGATGCGTGGCCAGAGCCTGGACCGCTACCCCCAGTACCGGGATACTCTCCACCGGCTCTTCCGCGACTACCGCGTTTCGGCGGTTTTCGCCGGCGCGGAGGCGCTCTACGACTACCAGGAACGCGACGGGGTACATTACTTCATTACCGGAGGAGCCGGCGCTCCCCTAGATACGACCGCCCCGACGCCCGCCTACCACCACTACCTGTGGGTCTCCTGCACCGAGCGGGGCTTCACCGTCGAGGTGAAGCCGGTCGGGTAGCGCGCCGGCCTTGCGCGCTTAGTTCGGAGCAAAGGGAGGGCAGGCAAGGAGGCCTGCCCTACGCGGAGATAGGCGGGGTTTGCGGGCGAGCGAGGTCAGCCATCGCATCTAGGCCCGCCCTACGCACGCTCAGCGCCGCCGGGATGCCGAACCGCGCCGAGCGCAAAGTGGCACTGCTGCGGACCAAGCAGCCGCCCACGTCATACGCGGACCGGTCGCACGTGCTGGCTTTGCTTCCTTCGGGTGACACTGCTCTGATCGGGCCGGGCGATCGGATGTTGCCGCAAGTAAAACTTTCCGGCACTTTCAACGGGACAGTGTGCGCAATCGCCGTCGATCGCGACGGCGGGACGGAGCCGACCCCTCACGGGGGAAATGCAGCGGCGGCAGACACCGGTCTTCTGGCGCGCACCCCGGCGGACACCAGCCGCATCCGGCGGGGGGAGAACGGACCTAGCCAGCCGAGGTGCTCACGGTGACGCCGCAGATGCAGAAGGTGCCGTAGGGCAGCCTGGGCCGAGCCGCAGGCGAGCCGCCCCCACTAGGCGCAAGTTGGCCCTGCGAGGGGGCGGCCAGCCCTGCACGCGCTCTTGACAAGCCTGGGCCGATGGCTTATGCTCACTAGTGATACTGAAAAATGGTGTTTGGGCGGGCTACAGCAGGGGGCGGAATGAAGCAGCCCTGCGGCGGCCCCCTAGGCAGTTCCTAACGACCGCGAGCGAGTATGCTTCTCTTGACAGAGGGGAGCAGCGCCGGGGCGGTCGCTTTTTCCTGCCCGCCCGCGCGCGATTTGGTCGCCGCTTATGTTGGGAGGATTGCCGATGATTGCGGCTCACGGAGGCCAACTGGTCAACCGTGTCGTTCCTGAGGCCGAACTGCCGGCTGCGCTTGAGAAGGCCAAGTCCCTACCCGCGCTGGTGATCAACCACGATTTGGCGCGGGATGCCCAGAACATTGCCCGGGGCGTGTTCAGCCCCCTAACCGGCTTTATCGGCCGAGCGGATTTTGAGTCGGTGATGGCCTGCGACCGCCTGGTTTCGGGGGTTGCCTGGACTATCCCCATCATGCTGGATGTCCCCTCGGCCGAGACGGTCGCCGAGGGCAGCGAGATTGCGCTTTTCGACGAGACCAACCCGGAGACGCCGCTGGCGATCATGGAAGTGCAGGACGTTTTCCCCTGGGACAAGACGGCCGCCGCGCAGCACGTTTTCGGCACCACCGACGGCAACCACCCGGGGGTGGCCGGGTTCTACGAGCGCGGGGACTACCTCGTAGGCGGCCCCCTGACCCTGCTGGACAACAACCGAGGCCCTTACGCGGCCTTCAACCTGTTCCCAGCGGAGACCCGGCAGGTATTCCAAGACCGCGGCTGGAATACAGTGGTCGCCTTCCAGACTCGTAACGTCCCCCACGCCGGGCATGAGGACTTGCAGAAGACCGTGCTGGGTCTGTGCGATGGCCTGCTGATTCAGCCCATTATCGGGAAGAAGAAGGCTGGCGACTTCCGCGATGAGGTGATCCTCGAGACCTACAAAACGCTGATCGAGCACTACTTCAATCCCCAGCGGGTGTTCCTGAACATACTGCCCACCGAGATGCGCTACGCCGGGCCCAAAGAGGCGATTCTGCACGCCATTATGCGCAAGAACTACGGCTGCACGCACATCATCATCGGACGCGATCACGCCGGCGTGGGGAACTACTACGGGGAAGAGGCGGCCATCGAGATTTTCGAGCACTTCCCCGACCTGGAGATTCAGCCCATCACCATCCGGGGAGACTTCTGGTACTGCAAGGCCTGCGCCCGCGTGGCTAGCGACCGCACCTGCCCCCACGGCGAGGAGGCGCATATTCCCTTCAGCGGCACGCTGATCCGCAAGGGGATCATCGAGGGCCAGGCCCCGCCCGCCGAGATTATGCGCCCGGAGGTTTTTGAGGTCATTCGCTCCTTCGAGCGTCCGTTCGTCGAGTAGACGCGCGCCCAGAGAGGAAACTGCGCCCGATGTCGGATAGGCCCTCCCGCGTTGTCGTCATCGGTTGGGACAGCGCGCCGCCCCAACTAGTGTTTGAGCAACTCGCCAATCGCATGCCCCACTTGACGCGCTTGCGCGAGCAAGGGGCGTGGGGACGCCTGCGTTCCTGCCATCCCCCCATCACCGTCCCCGCCTGGACCTGCATGCTGGCCTCCAAGAATCCCGGCCGGCTGGGCTTCTACGGCTTCCGCAACCGCAAGGTGGGCGGTTATGACACCAACTGGATTGCTACCAGCGCGGCGGTGCGGGAGCCTCGGGTCTGGGATATTCTCTCGGTGAAAGGCAAGTCCGTCTGCCTGCACGCCGTGCCTCAGACCTACCCGGTGCAGCCGGTCAACGGCGTCCTAGTGGCCGATTTTCTCACGCCCAGCACCGACAGCGACTATACCTATCCCCAGGGGCTCAAGCAGGAACTGCAACAAGTCTGCAAAGGGTATCTCATTGACGTGGAAGGTTTCCGCACCGAGGACAAGGCGGGGCTGCTCCAACAACTATACACGGTAACCGACAAGCACCACCAGGCGGTGCTGTACCTGCTAGACAAGCGGCCCTGGGACTTCTTTCTGACCGTGGAGATGGGGCCCGACCGCCTCCAGCACGGCTTCTGGAAGTACTGCGACCCGGAGCACCCCAAGTATGAGCCAGGCAGTCCCTTTGAGGACGCCATTGCGGACTATTACGCCTACCTGGACGGGCAGTTGGGGGAGGTCTTGGCCAAGGTTGGCGAGGAGGCGCTGGTGCTGGTGGTCTCCGACCACGGAGCCAAGGCGATGAAGGGCTCGCTGAACCTCAACGATTTTCTGATTCAGGAGGGTTGGCTGACCCTGAACCAGGAAGTGCCGCCGGGGAGTCGGCTCGATCCGCAGGTGATTGACTGGTCGCGCACGCGGGCCTGGGCCTGGGGGGGGTACTACTCGCGGGTCTTTCTCAATGTGGCCGGGCGGGAGCCGCAAGGCACCATCGCGCCAGCGGATTATGAACGGACCCGGGAGGAGTTGGCGGCGCTTATTCGCAGCATCCCCGACGACCAGGGCCGGCCCATGGCCACTGAGGTGCTCAGGCCGGAAGACATCTTCACCGGCCCGTACGTCTCGGAAGCCCCCGACCTGTTTGTCTACTTCGACAACCTCTCCTGGCGGGCCGGGCAGGACCTGAACAATCCGGTGCTGTACAGTTTCGATACGGAGATCGGCCCCGACGATGCGGTGCATGACCATTACGGGATCTTCGTGATGGCTGGACCGGGTGTAGTCAGTCGCGGGGAACTGGCGGGCCTGCACCTGATGGACGTTGCGCCTACGGTGCTGCACCACCTCGGACTGACCCCGCCCGCAGACATGGAGGGCCGTATCATACCCTAAGCGCGGAAACAAAGTGCGGCCCGCCGTGACCGGGCCGGCAGGAGTCGCAGGGCGAGACGGCGAACTCAATATCGAGGGAGTGTTACGTAGTGCAGCCAGGTTGTGTCATCTGGATTACGGGTATCTCTTCCTCAGGCAAGTCCACGGTGGCGAGTGCGGTCGAGCAGCGGCTGCGGGCGATGGGACTGCCGGTGGAGAATCTCGATGCCGACGAAGTGCGCGCCAACCTCAGCCCTAATCTGGGGTTCACCGAGGAGGCCATTGACGAGAACACCAAGCGCCTGGCCTGGATGGCCAAGATGTTGAGCAAGTATGGGGTGAACGTTCTGGTGGCTGCGGTGTCGCCGCGCCGGCGGCACCGGGATCGGGCGCGGGAGTGGTGCCCCCACTTTGTGGAGGTGCAGTTGCTCTGTCCGCTCGAGGTTTGCCAAAAGCGCGACCCCAAGGGGCTGTATGCCCGAGCCGCACGCGGAGAGGTCAATGACATCGCGGGCCTGCACCGGCCTTATGAGGAAGCAGAGAACGCCGAAGTGGTTCTGCGCACCCACGAAATCGGCATCGAGGAAGCGGCTCAGGCGGTAGTAGATAAGGCCAAGGAACTGGGCTACCTGTCGGGGTAGCCATCGACCTTGAGGTTACCCGGCCGCAACGGGGCCGTAAGCAGGCGCCGACCCCGGCGCTGGGTGGTGTGGAGTGTGAACGTCTTGGGCGAGAGGGAATCGCCAGCCGCCC
>CALFVE010000037.1 GCA_937928475.1 uncultured bacterium
CCCCCGGCACCGGCGCTGGCGCTGGGGAGCGGGTGCTGAGGAGCGAACGGCGCTACGGGCGGTTTGCGGCTTCGGTGCCGCTGCCCCGGGACGCGGCGTCGGAGGCGATCAGCGCACGGCTGCAAGACGGAGTGCTGACGGTGAAGGTGCCGCGCCGGACGCAGGCGGGACCGAGGAGGGTTGAGGTGGAGAAGGCGTAGGAGGCATTGCGGGGACCCCACCGGGCGGCGCTGGCGGGGGCTCGCGCCGCCGACCTCCCCTCGGGGAGGGGAGGTAGCGGAAGGACACCGGGCAGGTGAGGCCTTCGAAGAAGACATGCTCTGGGTCCAATCCCAGGACGCAGGAAGCTAGCGCAGGCGCGCCGGGCAGGTGAGGCCTCCCCCTGGAGGGCGCGAGTGAGGCGTGTCTGCACGAGCCGCCGAAATCGGCCCGCCTGTGCCGGGCTGCCCACCTAAGGGGTTGAGACAGAACGGCCAAAGACGGTTGCGCCACTGACAAACTGGGAAGCCTTTGCTACTGAGAGATTGAAGGATGCCGGGACAGGTTGACTACTATGAACTGCTGGGAGTGCCGCGGGACGCCTCGGCGGCGGAGATCCGCAAGGCCTACCGCCGGCTTGCCCGCAAGTACCACCCGGATGTCAACCCCAATGATCCGGCGGCAGAGGAGAAATACAAGCAACTGAGCCAGGCGTACGAGGTGCTCTCCGATCCGGAGAAGCGCAAGAAGTATGACCAGTTCGGCGCCGCCTTCCAGCAGGCGCAGGCGGGCGGGCAGTGGCAAGGCGAGGACTTCCAAACCTTCGTCTTCGAGAACTTTGGGGCGGGGGACTTCGCCAGCATTTTCGGGGACATCTTCGGAGACCTGGGAGGCATCCGGGTAGGACGCTCGCGGGGGCGGACGGCGCCGCGGGCGCCTCAGCGGGGCCAGGATGTGTACCATCGCCTGCGGGTCAGTTTTCGGGATGCGGTGAAAGGCGCGCGGCGGGAGATGACCTTCACCCTGGCTGACCGCTGCCCAGAGTGCGATGGTCTCGGGGGCAAGGCGGAGACCTGCCCGGTGTGCCACGGCACGGGGCAATCCGGGCAGCGGGGGCTGCTGGGGATAGTTTCGGCTTGCCCCCAGTGCCAAGGGTCGGGGGAGATTATCGCTGAGCGCTGCGCTACCTGCCGGGGAGGAGGTGAGGTGGTGCGGACCCGGCGGGTGGACTTGAAGATTCCGGCGGGGGTACACAGCGGGCAGAAGTTGCGCCTGGCCGGCGAGGGCGGACGGGGCTTCCGCGGGGGTCCCAACGGCGATTTGATCTTGGAACTGGAAGTCGAAGAAGACCCCTTCTTCCAGCGCGACGAGCAGGACAATATCACGGTGGAGATTCCCATCACAGTCATCGAGGCGCTGCAGGGGGCCAAGGTGCGGGTGCCCACGGTGGACGGGCCGGTGACGCTGACCATCCCGCCGGGGACCTCCAGCGGGCAGAAGTTCCGCCTGCGCGGACAGGGAGCGCCCAAGCGGGGTGGACAGGGCCGGGGCGACGAGTACGTCGTGGTGCGGATCACGGCTCCCAAGCACCTCACCCGCGAGCAGAAGGAACTGGTAGAGAAACTGGCGCAGACCTGGACAGAGGAGCCGAGAAAGGCAATACCGCAAGGGCTGTAGGACGGGGGAGCCTCACCCCCCTAGCCCCCTCCCCGCGAGGAGAGGGGGAAGGGGGCCAGGTGAGGCGGCAGTTGCGTGGCGGTGACGGAAGACCGCAGCCTTACGGGAGGAAGCGACATGATGCCCAACCACGGCGCGATGCTGGGCCATTTGCCGGAGGCGGGAGTTGCAGGGTTGGTGGCGTTGGCATACCTCGTTGTTATTGCGATCTGGGGGCTGGTGGCTTTCTTCGTGTTATACCAGGCGGTGTACCGAGGGGTGCGGCGGGCCTTGCGGGAGGCGGGAGGCATCCGGCCAGGGATGGGTTCCCAGCCGCCGCTCGGCTCCTAGCCGCGCGGGCGGAAGCGAGAGGGACAGGCTGGAGAGCCTGTGCTCCAAGGGGGAGACAGGTCGGGAGACCGGTGCGACTGGGGGAGCGAGGGGTCATACGAGGTGACAAGATGGTGAAGAATCGGGAAGAGCCGCTTTACCATATCAGTATCGCAGCGCGGCTAGTGGACTGCCATCCGCAAACGCTGCGCATGTATGAGCGTCTGGGGCTGATCGAGCCGGATCGCTCGGACAGCGGAGTGCGGCTGTACTCAGACGCGGATATCGAGCGCCTGCGCCAGATCAAGCGGTTGACGCAGGAGATGGGGGTCAACCTGGCAGGAGTGGAAGTAGTACTGCACTTGCTGGAACGCATAGATCGGATGCAGGAGGAGATTGAGCGGCTGCGGGAGGCGCTACGCCTGGGGCCGCGGGCGCTGGGGCCGGCGCGGGAGCGAGGGGCGAAGAAGGTGGAGGTGCTGTTTAGGGAGAGGCGGGAGGCGCGAGGCGGGAGGCGCGAGTGAAGGCCACGGGGATAAGGCGGGAGGCGGAACAGGACCGAGTCTTGGCCCGGACCACTCGGGAGGCCCTCAACGATCGCCAGAACCGGGAGGCAGTGACAGCGGAGGAGTTCAAGAAGAGGCTGGAGCGCTGAGTAGACACTCGTCTACGCGCCTTCAGCGGAAGGTGAGGCCAGGAAGCCGCGGCGGGGAGGACGCCGCCACTGAAATTGGTGACCTAAATGGACTTCGAAAGACTGACTAACCAGACCAAGCAGGCGCTGGCCGAGAGCCAGCAGATCCTGAAGCGCTACAAGCACAGCCAGTTGGATGTGGAGCACATCCTCCTGGCGCTGCTGGAGCAGAAGCAGGGCGTGGTGCCGCGGCTTTTGCAGCAGATGGGCGTGGACCCCAAGGCCGTGATCGGGAAGGTGGAGCGGGAACTGGGCCGGCGGCCGCAGGTGACGCTGGGCGGGGGAGGCGATCTGGCGCAGATTTACATTACTCCGCACACGGATCGGGTGCTGGGGAAGGCCTTGGAGGTAGCCGAGCGCTTTGGCGATCAGTTCGTGGCGGCCGAGCACATCTTGCTGGCGGTGATCGAGGACGGCCAGACGGAGGCGGCGCGGATTCTGTCCGGTTTTGGGATCAACGAGGAGAAGATCCTGGCGGCGCTGCAGCAGATTCGCGGGAGCAAGCAGGTGGACTCGCCCGACGCCGAGGCGGCCTATGAGGCGCTGGAGAAGTTCTCGCGGGACCTGACGGCGCTGGCCCGCGAGGGGAAACTTGATCCGGTGATCGGTCGGGAGCAGGAGATTCGGCGGGTGATCCAGGTGCTCTCGCGGCGCACCAAGAACAACCCGGTGCTGATCGGTGAGGCAGGGGTAGGCAAGACGGCGATCGTGGAGGGCCTGGCCCAGGCGGTGGTGGAGGGCAAGGTCCCGGAGATGCTGCGGGACTGCCGGGTGCTGCAACTGGACCTGGCGGGGATGGTGGCGGGGACCAAGTACCGGGGCGAGTTTGAGGAGCGGCTCAAGGCGGTGATTGACGCCATCCGCGCCTCTGAGGGCAAGATCATCGTCTTCCTGGACGAGTTGCACACGGTGGTGGGGGCGGGAGGCGCAGAAGGGGCGATTGACGCCTCGCAGATGATCAAACCGGCGCTGGCGCGGGGAGAGATGCGCACGATCGGCGCGACGACGCTGGACGAGTACCGCAAGTACGTGGAGAAGGACCCCGCTTTGGAGCGGCGGTTCCAGCCGGTATTCGTGGAGGAGCCGAGTGTGGAGACCACGGTGGAGATTCTCAAGGGTCTGCGGCCTCGCTATGAGGAGCACCACGGGGTGCGCATTTCGGACGAGGCGCTGGAGGCGGCGGCGGCGCTGTCGGCGCGGTATCTGACCGAGCGACACCTGCCGGACAAGGCGATTGACGTGATTGACGAGGCGGCCAGCAAGTTGCGGATTGACACCTACGACATGCCGCCGCGGCCGGAGGCGCTGCGCAAGGAGATCGCCGAACTGACCGCCCAGGGGCAGGAGGCAGTGCGCCGGGAGCGGTACGACGAGGCCGAGCGGATTAAGCGCCGGCTGGACGAACTCCAGGCGAAGCTCCCGGTGGCGGAGGAGAAATGGCAGGGCCTGGAGCGAATTGAGGACACGGTGACAGCGGAGGACGTGGCGGCGATTATCGCGGCCTGGACGGGGATTCCGGTGTCGCGGATGTTCGAGGAGGAGGCGCGGAAATTGTTGCAGATGGAGGAGCGCCTGCACCAGCGGGTCAAGGGGCAGGACGAGGCGGTGCGGGCGGTGGCGGAAGCCATCCGCCGGGCCCGAGCGGGCCTGAAAGACCCGCGGCGGCCGATCGGCTCTTTCATCTTCCTGGGGCCGACCGGGGTGGGCAAGACGGAGCTGGCGCGGGCTCTGGCCGAGTTCCTCTTCGACGACGAGGACGCGATGGTGCGCATTGACATGTCCGAGTACATGGAGCGCCACTCGGTGAGCCGGCTGATCGGGGCGCCGCCCGGTTATGTCGGCTATGAGGAGGGCGGGCAACTGACCGAGGCGGTGCGGCGGCGGCCCTATCGGGTGATCTTGCTGGACGAGATCGAGAAGGCGCACCCCGATGTGTTCAACATCCTGCTGCAGGTGCTGGAGGACGGGCGGCTGACCGACAACGCGGGGCGGGTGGTGGACTTCTCCAACACCGTGGTGATCATGACCTCGAACGTGGGGAGTGAGTACATCGAGGCGCCTACCGCGACTGCCTCGGAGGAGGAGCGCCAGGCGCAGTATGAGAGGATGCGGGCGCAGGTGGTGGAGGCGCTGCGGCAGGTCTTCCGGCCGGAACTGCTCAATCGCATTGACGAGATCATCGTCTTCCACGCGCTGACCCAGGCGGAGATTCTGCAGATCGTGGACCTGATGCTGAGCCGGGTGGGAGCCTCGCTGGCCGATCGGCACATCCGGCTGCAGGCGACCGAGGCGGCCAAGGCGCTGCTGGCGGCGCAGGGGTTCGACCCGCGCTACGGGGCGCGGCCGCTGCGACGTACGATCCAGCGGCTGGTGGAAAACCCCATTAGCAGCGCGCTCTTGCGTGGAGAGTTTGGGGAGGGCGACACCATCCAGGTAGATGCAGAGGACGGGGAGATCAAGTTGCGTTTGGTGGTAGGCGCAGGAGAAGTCGAGGCGGCGGCCTAGCCGGTCCAGGCAGGTGCAGGCGCGCCTTTTGCCTCTCAGCCTCCGGTCCCCTCTTCGCGCGGGAAAGGGTAGCGAGGGGCAGCCAGAGCAAGGCATCCAGGCGGCCCCACGTCGGAACGCAGGCTAGGAAGCCTGCGCCACGCGGGACCCCACCCGGCGGCGGTCGCTGGTGCTCCCGCCGCCGACCTCCCCTCGGGGAGGGGAAGGGGAAAGATCAGGCAGCGGTTCAGCGCGGGCGGTCCGCTTTCCCCTTGGCCTGGCGAGATGTTGCCGTCCCCTTGCGGCTTGCCCCGATTGTCTGCTACAATGTCCGCGATGCACCCCACGGGCGCCTCGCCCGGCGAAGAAGGTGGCACCGATGAAGCAGGTGTTCTCGCTCGCGCTCACCGCCGCGCTGCTCGCTCTGCTGGCCGGTTCCCTCTGCGCCGCCACGCTCCCCATCTATACCGGCTCCACCGAGTCCCTGGCCCTGGACGATTGGGGTTCGGGCAGCGTCAAGCCTAACAAGGACCTCACCTACCTGGATAGCCCCGCGCTGGAGGTGGCGACGCAGTCGTATTTCGAGGGGGGCTACCTGCGCCTGCGCTCCCCCGCCGATCTCACTCCCTATGTGAGCAAGCGGGAGACCGCTCTGGTGGTTCTGATCCTGCAACTGCCGCCTCCGCCCGCGCCGGCTACCGTCCCCGGCGGCATGCCCGGCATGCCCGAGATGCCGATGCCGGGGATGCCGATGCCCGGCATGCCCATGCCCGGGGCACCTCCGCCGCCTCCCATGCCGGGCACCGGGATGCCCATGCCCGGGGCGCCTCCCGCGCCTCCCATGCCGGGCACCGGGATGCCCATGCCCGGCGTGCCGCCTCCCCCGCCGATGCCGGGCATGGAGATGCCCATGCCGGGAATGCCCACGCCGGGAATGGGTCCCACCGGCGCTCCGCTCCCCCAAGAAACGCTGGAGCGAGTGCGGGTCATGCTGATCACCAACAAGGGGCAACTGGACTCCGGGGCCTTGGAGACCGCGAGCGGCATCTCGCCGATTGAGGGATGGGTGCGGCTGGTAGTTCCGCTCTCGGCCTTCGCCGCGCCGGCCTCCTTGGAGGGCGCGCAACTGCTGGGCGCGGTAGTCAGCGGCAATGCCAAGGGGACCGTGCAAGTAGGACAACTCTATCTCAAGTCCGAGGACCCGCCGCTGACCGCGAAGATCGAGGGGGAGCGCGTGCGACTAGGGCAGAAGGGGCAGAAGGTGGAGTTCAAGGCGGCCGACCAGATCGGCGGGCTGAAGGTCAACTACGAGTGGGATTTTGACTTCAGCAACGGCCTGGGCGTGGACGCCCTGGGGCCCACTGTCTCCTGGGAGTTTCAGGAGAAGGGCTCCTACCTGGTCACGCTGCGGGTGACGGACGTCGAGGGCCAGCGCGAGGAGCGCGTAGACCAGGTGATGGTCACCGTCAAGTAGAAGCGGGCCAGGGGGCCGGCCCGGCCCGACCCCACCGTGCCGAGCACTCTGCGGGGCCGTTTCCTCGGAAACGGCCCCGTCCGGTAGGAGCCGGCCACCGCTCGCTCGGGCCGGTGCGGCGCCGAGGCGAGTAACGCCCCGCCACACGAAGATGACTTCGGAACCTTTCACTCTGCGCCAGGCTCTTCTGGTGGACCCTGCGACCGGACGCGAGGCCCCGGGCAGCCTGTGCGTGGAGAGCGGGCGCATCAAGTGGCTCGGCCCACCGGAGGCGGCTCCCGAAGGCGAAGCCGTTAGTCTCTCCGGCCTCATTGTCTGCCCGGGCCTGATTGACGGGCACACCCATCTGCGCGTTCCCGGCCAGGAGCACAAGGAGGACCTGGTCACCGGGACACGGGCGGCCGTGCACGGCGGCTTCACCGCGGTGGTGGCCATGCCCAACACGACGCCGGCCCTCGACCGGCCGGAGCGGGTCGCGGCCTTGCAGGAGCGGATTGCCACCGAAGCCCGCTGCCGCGTCTATGTGGCCGGCGCGGCGACCCTGGACAACCAGGGCACGGAACTCAGCGACTTTGCGGCCCTGCGCGAGGCCGGCTGCGTCGCCCTCACTGACGATGCCTTTCCCCTGCAAGAGGTCTCGCTGATGGCGGAGGCGCTGCGGCAGGCGGAAGCCGCCGACCTGCCTTTCCTAGCGCATCTGGAGGTGCTGGCGCTCAGCCGGCGCGGGGCGCTGACCGCGGGACCGGTGGCGGAGGCCCTGGGCGTCTCCGGCCAGGAGGCGGGAGCCGAGAGCCAGGCGCTGCTGCGCTGGGTGGAAGCCGCCGACGGCATCGCTCGCCTGCATCTGCTTCACCTCACCACTGCCACTGCCGCCCGGCTGCTGCACTACCTGCGGCCGGGGCCGTTTTTCCGGCGCCTTTCTGCCGAGACCGCGCCCCACTATCTCCTGCTCACCGCCGAGGCCGCTCGGCGCTGGGGAGCCGACGCCAAGATGAACCCGCCCCTGCGCGAAGAGCGCGACCGCCTGGCCCTGCTAGGCGCGGTGCGCAACGGGGACATCGAGGTGCTGGCTACCGATCATGCGCCTCATGCCCCGGAGGAGAAGGCCCGCGGCCTGGCCGAGGCGCCCTTTGGCATCGGGGGACTGGAGACGTGCCTGGGGCTGGTACTGACCCACCTGGTGAACACCGGCGTGCTCACGCTGCAGCAGGCCATCGGCAAATTGAGCACCAACCCGGCGCGCTTACTGGGCTTGCCCGGCGGCACTTTGGAGCCGGGCGCTCCTGCCGACCTGACCATCCTCGACCTGCACAAGCACTGGACGGTGGACCCCGCGCAGTTCTGCTCGAAGAGCCGGGCTACGCCCTTCGCCGGCGAGCGCCTAGTGGGCAAGGCCTGGGGCACCATCGTGGGGGGACAGTGGCGAATGCGCGAGGGGGAGGTTCTCTAGAGCCCCGGCTGCGCCTGGCCTTCAGCGAGTCCCTGCCGAGAGCTGCTCTGCTCACGTAGGAACACTTGCGGTGGGCAGTGCTCTCCCCAGACTGCCCCGTGACCGATGCTCCGGACGCAATCTTCTTGACAGCGGCTCACCTCCGAACTACACTGCACGGCTGTATCACTGCGTGATACGCCCGGAACCCGCCGGCGTGCCCGCGAAGACACTAGCGGCGGGGGACGATATCAAGAGGAGGTGAGCCACATGAGACGGCTGCACGTATCGGTCGCACTTGTCGCGGTAACGGCGCTGACGGTCGCCTCTCTGGTCGGGTGCGGGAGTTCCGGCACTCCTGCCCCGGACGCGACGCGCGCCCGCGCCATCGCCTTGCTGCTGAGCCAGGT
>CALFVE010000038.1 GCA_937928475.1 uncultured bacterium
CAGGTGTCGCCCTCCCAGGTGCGCATCTCGGAGGAGAGGGCGCGGCAGATTGCCCTCAAACTGGCGGAGCAGGGCGAACGGGGAAGGCCCAAGCAGTGGCGAGTGGAGGAGGCCTGGCTGGTTCTCAGTTACCGTTATGCGCCTGACAGCGGGCCGGCCTGGTTCGTGGACCTCAGGGCCGGAGAGCCGGATAGCCGGGCCATCGCCAGGAGACTGACCCTCATCATTGACGCGATGAACGGGGAGGAAATCCTCCCTCCCGGAATTCGCCGGTAAGCCGACCCCCAAAGAGGAACGATTCGCGAGGCAAGCGAATCCCCCCACCATGACCGACCGGGAGCGATTCTTGGCCACTATGAACGACCAGCCCCGCGACCGGGCGCCCTTCTGGTACTGGGGGGCCTGGCCGCAGACCCTAGAGCGCTGGGAACGCGAAGGCTGGGACCGGGAGCGCTTCGACCTGAACATGGGCGCGGACCGGCGCCTCGCCTACGGCCACTGGTGGAACCCGAATCCGCCCTTCGAGCACCGGGTGCTGGAGGAAGACGAGGAGACGGTGCTGTTTGTCAACCATGAGGGCATCCTCATGCGGCAGCGCAAGGACCAGCCCATGAGTTCGATGCCCCAGTTCGTGCGCTTCCCGGTGGAGACGCGGGAGGACTTCCGCCGCTTCTGGGCGGAGCGGATGCAGCCTAACCTGGAGGCGCGGATCGGGGAGGGCTGGCAGGAGAGGCTGCGGGCGGAGCGCGAGCAGCCCGTGCCCTTCATCGTGATCTCCGACCGCTGGGGCGGGTTCTTTGGCCCCTTACGGAACCTGGTGGGCGTCGAGCGCCTGTGCACGCTCTTCTATGACGACCCGGCCTTCGTCGAGGAGATGATGGAGGCCAACGCCGACCTGACCATCGCCATCATGGACCAGGTGCTGGACGTCGTTGACATTGACGCCTTCGCCTTCTGGGAGGACATGGCGTACAAGACCGGGCCGCTGCTGTCGCCGGAGATGGCGCGCCGGTACATGCTGCCGCGCTATCGGCGGGTGGTGGAGTTCCTGCGCGGGCGAGGAGTTCAGATCATCGGCCTGGATAGCGACGGCCAGGTTGACCCGCTGATTCCGGTCTGGCTCGACGCGGGCCTGAACATGCTCTACCCCTTCGAGGCGCAGGCGGGGATGGACGTGCTGGCGGTCCGGCGCAAGTACGGGGAGGACCTGCTGATCTGGGGCGGCGTGGACAAGCGAGCACTAGCCCAGGGGCGGGCCGCTATTGACGCCGAACTGGAGCGCCTGCGCCCGCTGATTGAGGAGGGAGGGTACATCCCGCACACCGACCACAGCCTTCCTCCGGACGTGTCGTTCGCGGACTTCTGCTACTACATGGAGCAAATGAGAAAAGTGGTGAGTGGGGAGTAGGGAGCAGAGAGTGGAACGTGGAACGCGGAACGCGAAGCGGGGAAGGCGGGAGCGGGGAAGGGCCGCAGGGAGGACCGGCGGGGAGAGAGATCGCCCACGGCCTTCGTGAGGCTGTCCGCCGGAGGAGGAAAGCGCGAATCGGGGGAACTCCCTTTGAGGTGAGGCAGATGTCGGCAGTCCTGTTGACCGGGCGGCAACGACTTCAGCACCAGGCCGCGCAGGTAGAGCGCCGCCACGGTGGCCTTGCTCGGCCGGCGCTCGTCGCTCTCGCCGGGCTGATGGTGGCCGCCACCTGGCTGAGCGGTCCGGCCGCACGCGCGGCGGACTGGCCCGGCTGGCGCGGGCCGGCCCACAACAGCACCACCCCGGAGAGCTCCGGCTGGGAAGAGGGCGCGTGGCCCCTGGGGCAGCCGGCCTGGACGCGCCAGGTCGGCGTGGGGGCGACCTCCCCCATCGTAGCGGAGGGCCGAGTGTATGTGCTGGGGTGGGACGCGGGCGCCGACACCGTGCGCTGCCTGGACGCGGCCACCGGAGAGGAACTGTGGCGGCAGCAGTACCCTTGCCCGGAATACGGCCGCTTCCACCACGGAGACGAGGGGATGTATCACGGTCCTTCTTCCACCCCTTCTTTCGACGGGGAGACCGGATTGCTGTATACCCTCAGCCTCGACGGGGACCTGCGCTGCTGGAACGCCCGGGCCGGCGGGGAGGCCGTGTGGGCGCTCAATCTCTACGACGCCTTCGGAGTCGGGCAGCGTCCGCCCGTGGGCGGGGGCCTGCGGGATTACGGATACACCACTGCTCCGCTGGTCTGGCGTGACTGGGTGATTGTGGAAGTAGGAAGCACCGAGGGCAACCTGATGGCCTTCGACAAGCGCACCGGAGAGCGCCGCTGGGCTTCGCAGTGTACCGATCCCGCCGGGCATAGCGGGGGCCCCATACCCCTGCGCGTGCAGGGGATTGACTGCGTGGCCGTGTTCACCCTGCGGCAACTGTTGGTGGTGCGCCTCGACGCGGGGCACGAGGGGGAGACTCTGGCCACTTACCCCTGGCAGACTGACTACGGCATCAACGTACCCTCTCCCACGGTGGTGGACGACTGCGTGGTCCTCACCAGCGGTTACAATCGTAGCCGCCTGGCCCGCATCCGGGTGGCACCCGACGAGGCCACGCTGGTTTGGGAGAAGCGCGTCTTCTCGGTGGTGGGTAGCCCGGTCTATGCCGACGGCCGCCTCTACCTGGCCTACGGGCAACTGCGCTGTCTGGACTATGAGAGCGGCGAGCAACTGTGGGCGGGAGGCACTTTCGGAGATGACGCCTCCTGCCTGGTGACCGGCGACGGGCGGGTGTTGGTCTGGGGCAAGCGACGACTGGCGCTGGTAGAATCAGCGCAGCACTCGCCGGACGCTTATCGGGAACTGGCCGCCACCGGCCAGTTGGGAGCCGCCTACGGTTGGCCCCATCCGGCGCTGGCGGACGGCAGACTTTATGTGAAGGACCTGGCGGGGAACCTTTTTTGCTTTGTGCTCAAACCGCCGCCCTAGGCGCGGAGTCACCAGACAGGCAATGCGTTCAGAGCCGAGCGGGCAAGAGACCTTTTGCAGGCAGGGCCGCCGAAGGGGGGACTGGCCGTGTCGGAGATAACCTACCGCAACGCCACGGTCGCGGACATCCCGGGGATGCTAGCGCTGTGGCGGCACTTCTGGCAGCCGCATCATTACGAGGTCAACCTGCGCAAGAAGATTGAGACGGACCCGGACCTGGCCTACGTAGCCGAGTGTGAGGGGAAGATCATTGGCACCATTATCGGCGGCTTTGATGGCTGGTGGGCCTGGATCTACCGCGTGGCGGTGCACCCTGACTACCAGCGCCGAGGCATCGGCACGCATCTGGTGGAGGAGATGCACCGGCGGCTGGAGGCGCGCGGGGCCGACGCCATCTGCGCGGTGGTCGCGCCGCAGAACGAGGGGATTCTGGCCTTGCTCGCGCATTTCGGGTACGGTGAGCGCGGCTATCGCATCTACGCTCGCCACGGCGGGCGGGTGCCGATGTGAGGGCCAGTCCTGGTGGGGTGAGCGCAGTCGCTTCAGAGGTCCCGGTGGGCGAGTGCACAGCGCGCCACCGCTAACCAACTACCACCCACCAACTACCACCCACCAACTACTACCCACCACCGAGGAGCCACCTATGACGCTACCTCTTTACCAACGCATCCAGGGCACGCTGCTCGGCGCGGCGATCGGCGCGGAGCTGGGCTGGGCCGCCTCGGCGCGACCTCAACCCGCGGCGAGGGGCCTGGCCGACCTGCTGGCGTGGGACCTCTCGCCGGCTGATTCGCCGCTTACTCCCCACCGCACCCATGCGCACAAACTCACCCCGTTTGTGGAGCTCGGCGTGCGCGCCTACCTTACTGCCGGGGGTCGGGCGGCGCCCGAGGATTTCGGCGCCCTGCTGCGCGACGATCCGGCTATCGCTCAGCCGGTCTTCTCCTGGGACGGGATTCACTCCACCCAGGAGGTGCTCAAGGAGGGCATGCACCCGCGCTTGAGCGGCCTGGGCGCTACCCCCAGCGGCCTGATCTGCGCGGCCATGCCCGCCGTGGGGCTCTTCCACGCCGGCGATCCTGAATATGCCTATCTCGACGGCGTCGAACTGGCCTCGGTGGCCCAGGGGCGGATGGGCGCGGACTGGGCCGGCCTGGGCGCGGCGATGATCGCCGGCTGCTGCACGGGCGAGGCCGCCGCCGCGGTGGACGCGGTGCTCAAGATTGCGCACCAGCACTGTCCCGAAATCTTCTATCAGATCAATCCCTACGTACGGCATACCCGTTGGGCCACCGGGGCCGGCGAGGGAGAGTTCGTGGCTTGGTGGCTAGCGGAGGCGCGGCCACCTTACAACAAAGAGGGCGCGTGGCTGGAATGGAACCCGCCGCTGTTTGTCCTGCCCCTGCTGGAGCGCTACGGCGAGGATGCGCGCCGGCTGATCCCCCTGGCGCTGGCTGCGCGCGGCTCGGGCTACGGAGTGCGGGGCATTCTCGCCGGGGCCGCGGCAGGCGCTCTGGGCGGCCCCGAGGTCTTCCCGGAAAAGTGGCGCGCCCGGGGAGAAGCAGCCGCTGCTCCCTGGCAACCTCTAGCGGAAGTGGTAACTCAGCGTCTAACTCAAGAGCGCGCAATCATCCAGATGACCGAGCGGCTGGCCGCGGAGCGGGTTGGGGAACACTCCCGGCTCTTCTCCAAGGTCTACGGCTGTATGCTCGCCGGGGCCATCGGCAACGCGATGGGCTCGCCCGTCGAGGGCCGCTTCTGGTGGGAGGTGGATGAGCAGTACCCGGAGGGCGTCACCACTGTCCTCAACCCCGAGCGCCTGGAGGGCGAGGACGACAACCAGATGGCGATGCTGCTGGTGGAGACCTACCTGGCGCGCGAGGGCCAGCCGGTGATGGCCCGGCACTTCGGCAAGACCTGGCAGGACCGCCTCAATCGCGACCACTTCTTCCCGCATTGCATGGGTCACGCCTACGACCTGATCCGCGCGGGCTGGGACCCGCGCATCACCGGCCACTGGATTCAGGTAACCGGCTCCACCGTGATGTGCATGGAGCCGGTGGGCGTCTACCACCTGGGCGATCCCCAGTGGGCGCAGATTGACGCCACGGCCATCTCTTACATGTACCAGCGCGGCCTGGACGTAACCACGGCGGCCATCCTGGCGGCAGCCACCGCCGAGGCGATGACCCCGGAGGCGACGGTGGACAGCGTCTGCGCCGCCGCGCTGGCCGCGGCGCCGGATACGGCCTTTCGGACCTTCGATGAGCGACGCTTCGCCGGTCCGCGGCAGTACCTGCAAGCCTGCCTGGAGGTGGCGGAGAAGTACACGGACGTGCTGGCCGCGCGCCGGGAACTGTGCGAGAAGTGCCTGCTCTACAGCCCGATTGACCCACTGGAGCTGCTGGGCCTGGCGCTGGCCATGTTCAAGATCGCGCAGGGAGACGTGCGACAGGCGGCGATCGGGGGGACCAACATTGGGCGGGATGCCGACACTATCGCCGGCCGGGCCGCGATGCTGGCCGGAACGCTGCGGGGCGCGGAGACGGTGCCGGCGGATTGGGTGGGATTGTTCAAGCCGGAGGTGCTGCAGCGAATTCGGGACCGCGCAGAGCGCGGGGCCGCTCTCCTGGCCGGGGAGCGGCTGGCGAGGCTCAAACGGCGGCAGGGACTCCTGGGCTGACGTGCGGCCGGATCAACGGCGGCCTGAACCCCCCGCGCCTGGCAGGTACTTGCGAGTCCCCGCGGAGGGCGCGGCTCAAGGCTGGGCGTGCCCTGGCCTTCAGCCGGCCCCTGCGTAGGGAGGAAGCCGGCGAGGCGGCTCGCCCCGGCGCCACGTCCTGCCGGAAGCCCTCGCCAAGCGAGCCTGACCCGGCGCCCCCTAGCGGTAGTGCCGCTGGACCTCGGACAGATACCGCCTCCCCAGCCACTCCGCGTTGTCCTGGAGCCACTGGCTGAACAGCGTCTTCCCGATCGGCTCCTCGCAGGAGACGGGGAGATCCTGCCGCAAGCCCTCTATCTCGTCCCGCGTCAGGAGTACGTCCCCCAGCACCCGCCCCATCACTCCCGTGATCATCAGCACCATCCATGCGGGCAGATGCACCACCCACGCCCTGCTCTTCACCGCCTGCTTGAGCCGCGATAGAAGTTCATTGAAGGTGAAGACCTCCGGCCCGGTCACATCCAGTAGGACAGGCTGCCAAGCCGGTGCCCCCCGCTCCGGCGGCTCGCCTGCGAGCAAGGCAGGTCTGCAAGCCTCTGCC
>CALFVE010000039.1 GCA_937928475.1 uncultured bacterium
TCCTTGATGCGCACCACCCGGGGCGAGGAGGCGGGGCCGGCCGCCTGGGGAAAGCCGGCGGCAGTCAGAGGATACTCCGCCACCTGCGCTGCATCCTGAGCGCGGCTGTCCAAGCGCACGATGCTTTCGTGGGCGCCGTGCGTCAGGGTCCCCGCCGGCTGGCTGACGTTGTACCGGTCGAGGGCGTCGCGCACGTCCAGGATCGAGAGCCCGTAGGCCGCCAGTTTGTTGCGGTCTACGATCACCTGCAACTGCCGCCGGTACCCGCCGAAGACCGAGACCGAATAGATGCCCGCCGCACTCTGCTTGAGCCGGTTGACCACCTCGTTGTCGCAGAACTCCCGCAGCCGCATCGGGTCCCAGTGGGGATGGGTAACGCTCAGGGTGAGAATGGGAATGTTCAGGGGGTCAATAGCCAGCACCCAGGAAGGCTTGAGGTTGGCACCGGTCATCGGAAGGTTGGCCTGGACCAGATTCATCAGCGACTGGACGTCGAAGAGCGCCTTTTTCATGTCCAGGCCGTAGTAGAACTCCAGCGAGACCACCGAGAAGCCATCCTGCGAGGTGGACCGGATGTAGTGCACACCCCGGATATTGGTCATCTGCTCCTCGATGGGCTTGGTGATGTACAGTTCCATCTCCTGAGCAGAGAGGCCGGGCATCATGGTGAAAATCCCCACCAGGGGGCTTTCCACGTAGGGCATGAAACGGCGAGGCATGAAGAAGCCGAAGGCGAGGACGGACAGGACGAAGATTCCCGTGTACCAGGAGATGACCACCCAAGGGTGCTCAATGGACCACTGCGGAATAGCAGCCAGTCCGGAGGCGCGGTAGGGCGAAGGGGCGGAGGTTGCCACAGGCTACCACCACCCGCGCTGTCGGGCGCGGCGTTCAGCCCCCGCCAGGAGTCGCTGCACCGTCGCCCACAGTCCGTCGCGCGCCGACCGCCAGGCGCTCATGCTCATCCCCTTCGTGGGTCCGTGGCCGGAGTGATCAGGAGCCGCTCCAGGGGCTGCGGGCGAAGCGCCGACCGCGGGCGGGAGTTCCGCCGGGCCCTGCGGCCCCCAAGGGACGGGGTAGACGTAGTCGCCCTCCCGCAGGTTTGTATTCCCGCGAACGATCACCTCATCCCCCGCCTTCACGCCAGAGAGGATCTCAGTTCGCTCGCCGTCACTTTTTCCCAGGGTAACTTCCACCTGATGTGCCCGCTTGACCCCCGCCTGCGCCCCCGCACTGCTAGGCACCAGGTCCATCTTGCACTTGGGGCAGGTGCCGGGCTTGTCCGAATGAACCTCCGGATGCATGGGGCAGGTGTAGTCGGGCTGGACGGCAGTGTCCTCGGAGCGCGCGCATAGCCAAACCGTTGCTTGTTGTCCGCTAGAGAGACCGGAGCCGGGCACAGCGCGGTACACGATCGCCTGGTCGGGAACGGTGATCACGCCCTCGCGTGGGGGCGCGGTTACCTTGACCGAGATGGCCTCTCCCGGGGTCAAGGCCTCCCCCGGGTTGTCCACCAGCGCCTCCACGATGGCCTGTCGCGTGGTGGGGTCTGAGGCTGGGAAGACAGAGGTCACCCGCGCCGCGAGCACGCCGCCAGGCAGCCGGGGATGGCGCGCCTCGACGGGATTCCCCGGGCGGATCCACTTCAGGTCCTGCTCAGTGACATAGGCCTGCAGCCGGACCCGATCAATCTGGGCCACGCGCAGGATGAGCACGCCTGGACTCACCAGGACGCCCGGGCTAACCGCGCGCTGAATGACCCGACCGGGGCGCTGGGCACGAATCTCGGTGTAGCCGCGCACGGTGCGAGCCGCGGTGAGTGCCGCTTCGCTACGCCCTACGGCTGCCGCCGCCTGCCCTGCCCGCGCCGTCGAGGCCTGCACGCTGGCGGCTCGCTCTGCCACACTTGCTTGGCTAGCCGCCAGTGCCGAGCGCACCGCCGCTACTCGAGCCTGCGCCGTAGCCCGATCGGAAGTCGCACGGTCTAGGCGCGCCTGGGCCTGCGCGACAGCCGCCTCCAGCGCCGCCACTTGCGCCTCGGCGTTGCGCGTCTCCGCTTCTGCTTGCCTGATCCGGGCCTGCGCTGCCTGCACGACCGCTTGCCGCTCGCGAAGGGCAGACTGAGCCTGCTCATGGCGGGCCTGAGCCGCCGCATAAGCAGCGGCCTCTCGCTGGTACTCCTCCAGGGACACCGCCCCGCGGTCCAGCAGCACCTTCTCGCGCTTGATTTCCGCCTCCCAGTATTCCAGATCTGCCCTGGCGCTCTGGACTTCCGCCTCGGCAGACCTGATCGCCGCGCTGGCGGCCTCAGCCTCGGCTTGAGCGGCCTCCCGCGCCTGGCTGGTGGCGACCTGCTGGTGGCGCGCCGCTTCCCGGTCCTGCTGGGCTTGCCGAACCGCGGCCTGGCTTTCCGCAGTGGCCGCCTCCGCCGCCACCACCTCCCGTTCGGCAACCCGCACCTCTGCGGCGGCGCGCGCCGCCTCGGCTTCCGCCTGGCGCCGGGCAGCAGCGGCCACCTCGATCTCCCGCCGGGAGATGACCTGCCCTTGGGCGCTCTCCTGGCGCTCCCAGGCCGCCGCCCGCTCCAGCGCCGAGTACTCCCGGTCGTCCAGGCGCACCAGCAGTTGTCCCGGCCTGACCCGGTCTCCCGGATAGACCGGGAGGCTCACGATCGTTCCTGGCACCCGCGGGTAAACGTCCTCGTCGTTATAGGCAACGACCGTCCCCGTATAGGTTACGCCGGGCGCGAATCGGCGCGGCTGCACCACCTCCGTCGCCACCGGTACCGAACCCACGGGGGCGCGCATGGCCGACATGTCCATGACATTGGCTTCCAGCAGGGCCATCTGCCCTGGCTGGCGGTAGTGAGCGACCAGGTAACTGGTGAGCAGAAAAGCGCAGCCGAGGAGGGCCACTCCCCCTGCGATGCCGGGAGACACGGCTCGGAACCGCCCCAAGCGAAGTAGAAAGTAGAAGAAAAGTAGCGCCGCCACTAGCCCGACGAAAGCCCACAACTGCCAGCGCCCCAACCAGCCGAGGGCCTCCGCGGAGCCGCCGGCCGCCGGAACCCCGTGCTCATGCTGAGCGGCGGCCGAACCGGGCCACATCAGCAGCCCACCAAGCAGCACAGCACAAAGGCCGCTGGCTCTAGCTTCAGCCGGATATGACCGAACCTGGTGAGTGACAGGCATGTCCCCTCCTGGACTAGAACCGGACCAACATTTGCTCAGCGCAAGTTGCCATCCGAGCGCCGCGGTGCCGTGGTCAGGCTACCCCGCAAGTGCTTGCCGTGCGCGGTCCGCCCTTTGCGCAGGAGGCGCTGCGACCGGCGATGGCGCGCCCCAGCGGCCCTTACGGCTGCTTCTCCAGCTCCATCCCGCACTTCGGACACCTGCCCGGCGTGCTCTGCCGCACCTCCGGGTGCATAGGGCAGGTGTATACGGCCGCTCTCGGCTGCGAGGCGGGCGCAGGTGCCTGCGCAGCGCCCGGTGGCGTCGGGACGCTGGCAGCCGCCCCGGTGGTGGATGCTCCGGTCGCCGGCGGCCGGCCGGCAGCCTGAGGTTTCGGGCCACAGCCAAGCAGCCCGAGCAGGGCGACAACAGCAGTTATCAACAGGAAAACAAGAACGACTCTGGCCATTGGTATCAATCTCCTTGGGGAGGTATATTCTTTGCGTAAGAAAACAGCCAGACCGGCGGCAGGAATGAGAAACGCATCCGGTGGCAAATCGCCGGGTCAGACATGCCCCCAGCCTCGGCGTGCCCGGTATCACCCGATTCGAGCGCTCCTTCCCTACGCCGCTCGCGCTCTCCGCGTGATCAGTCGCTTCTCCGCTCAGGGAGGCCGGGCGGGCTGAGTTGCGCTCTGGCCGAGGTGATTTCGGACAGAGTGGGGCCAGGGGGATCAGACTGCGGGAGGTGCGCGAGGGGTGTGAGACGGCGCCGCCGGCGCTTGGCACCGCAGAAGCAAGTCAACCGGCCGGAGCCAATGTGTTGTGACCGGGCAGACCGTGTTCATGGCCGGGTCCGGAAATACCGCCGCAGGGACCGACTTCTCGGCGGCGGTGACCGCCGGAGGCGCGGCTGGCTCTCGCGGCGAACAGCAGTGTCGGCCCCCCGGCATCCCGTGCCTGCCTTCGCCGGACCCGCAGGAGCATGAGTGCTCCTCCCCACAGGCACCCCGCGCAATGGAGCAGACCGCTTCGCCTCTCAGCGCGTTCCAAAAAAAGAGGGAGGCAAAGAGAAGCGTCAAAAAGGCACGTACGCGCCGCATTAGCCAACCTACCTAACGAGAGTCCTGCATCACTGAGTGATATAACGTCGGTTCGCGGCGATAAGTTCCCTCAACTAGAGAGGTGCTCGCCTCAGCGCGGGCGCGAGCCTCAGGGCCGGGCTGTGTCCGATGCGGGCGAAGGCCGGAATCGCCTCCAAGGGGATGGCAGTCTCCGCTCCCAAGCCATCTCCTGTGCGGCTTTCCACCGGGGCCGGCTTCCTGCCCCCAAGGCCAACCCAAGCGTTTGCCGGAGGCCTGGGAGGCAGGAGGAAGCCGGTTGATCGAGACTGTTGCTAAAGTGAGCTCTGCTGAAGGAAAGGGTGCTTCTCGGGTTTGAAAACCACCCGTTCACGTCTTCCGACTATTCAGTTTTCGGATCTGGGGGCCGAAATCAGGGCCGATTGTGCCTGAGCCGGCAGCAGAC
>CALFVE010000040.1 GCA_937928475.1 uncultured bacterium
GCTGGATCATCTGGGGCCGGACTCGCCCGAGGCTCAGTTGATCGGTGCTTCCCTGACCGAGAACCCGGACAAGGCCCGGGCGGCCAGCCCCAACACGTACATCACTGCCGACGATCCGCCCTTCCTCATCATGCACGGAGACATGGACTGGGTCGTCCCCTGGACGCAGAGCCAGGAACTCTACGACCAACTCCGAGCGGCCGGCGTGCCGGCCACCCTGGTGATTGTCCCTGGCGCCGGCCACGGCTTTGCCGGCCCGGAGATTGATGCCCAGGTAGACGCCTTCTTTGATCAGCACCTCAAGGGCCTCGCCCCGCCTGCGGCTGGCGCGGCACAGCCCCCACCCGCCGGAGCCTACAAGCCGCAGCCCGGAGCCCTCGGGGTGGTCGTCAAGACGGACCTGGTTCTCCACGACGCCGCCCGGAACAAGGACCTGCGCATCGTCGCCGTCTATCCGCGGGAGCCCGGAGCCTATCCGGTCATTGTCTTCTCCCACGGCTTCGGGGGAAGCCCCCGCTACTATTCGACGCTCAGTCGTTACTGGGCGAGCCACGGCTACGTGGTGCTGCTGCCCACCCACGCCGACTCGCTCTCCCTCCAGCCCGGCGGCGAGAACTGGATAGGCGTGGGCGAGGACATCCGCGAGATGTTCCGCGACCCCCAAGCCTGGGTCAACCGGCCCAAGGACGTCTCCTTCCTGCTGGACTGCCTGCCGCAACTAGAGCAGCAGGCCCCGGACCTGGCGGGGAAAATGGAGGCCGGAAGGATTGGCGTCGGCGGGCATTCCTTCGGCGCTTACACAGCGCAGGTGATCGGGGGAGCGACGCTCACCCTACCGGGCCAGGCGCAGCCTGTGAGTCTGGCGGACGACCGCGTCAAGGCGGTCCTGATGCTCTCCGGACAGGGCCCCGGACAGATGGGACTCACCGAGCGTTCCTGGGAGAACTTCCGCCTGCCCGCGATGGGGATGACCGGATCGCTGGACCGGGGAGCCCTGGGCCAGGCCCCGGAATGGCGCCGGCGGGCCTTTGAGTTGTGCCCGCCGGGGGATAAATACTTCGTATTCATCGAGGGTGCCAGCCACTTCTCTTTCAACGACCTGGTCGGACCCCTGGCCCGTCTGAAGCAGCCCCAACGCGAGGCGATCACCGGGTACATCCGCATGGCCAGCCTGGCCTTTTGGGACGCTTACTTGAAGGGGGAGGTCGCCGCTAAGGATTACCTCCAATCCGACGGCTTCGCCCAGTATAGCCACGGTGCCGCCAGCCTCACTTGCCGGTAGCCTACCGGGGCCGGGTCCTGGTGCGGTGCCGCTTCCTACAGCCGGTGGGCGTTCTCCATTACCTTGCGAATCCCGGCCGCGGTCATCCTAGCCACCTCCGGCCCGTTGGGTGGACGCAGGGGATTGGTCAGACCGGTATGCCGGTTGCAGTGGTCTTGGGCCACCGGGTACTGGTCCAGCGAGTAGTTAACGGGCGCCGCGTGGGGGCAGGACCAGGGGCAGCCTTGGCCGTAACCGTTCATCGCCTGGAACACTGTCATCGCCGGCAGGATGAACGACTGCCAGACCCCCGTCTGTACGCCCTCCGCGTTCATCGCTTCCACCAGCCGGAAGCGGAAGGCGGAGGCGTCCTCCTCGTGCCCCAGGGCGGCCATGTCGAAGCGGATGGTGTAGTTGTACCAGTTGTGCTCGCAGCCCTCCGGCTCGGTGGGCAGAATCAGGTACGGCACGTCTCGGAGCGCCTCGTGGAAGATTATTGCGTTCTCCTTGATGCACTCCAGGTACCAGTCCAGTTTGCGAAGTTGCGCGCGGCCGAAGGCAGCCGTGAGGTCGTTGTTGCGGTACATCCAGCCCAGGGCGTAAGCGTGATAGTCGCGGGACTCGGCAGGAGTGCGGGTTTCTCCAAAAGACCACAGCATGCGCGCCTTGGCCAGCATCTCCTCGTCATCGGTTACGAACATCCCGCCTTCCCCGGAGCAGTGCAGTTTGTTCTGGTTGCAGGAGAAGGCGGCGCAGTGCCCCCAGGTGCCTACCTTCCTGCCTTGGAACTTCGCTCCGTGCGCCTGGCAGGCGTCCTCGATGACCTTGATTCCGTGGCGGTTGGCGATTTCCATCACCCTGGCCATGTCCACCGGCAAGCCGTGCAGGTGCACGACAATTATCGCCTTAGTGCGCGGGGTAATTGCCGCCTCGATCTTGTCCACGTCAATATTCATGGTGTCAAAGTCTATGTCCACGAACACGGGAAGGCAGTTGTGGTGCAGGCAGCAGGTGGCCGAGGAAGACCAGGAGTAGGCGGGGACGAGCACCTCGTCACCGACTCCGCAGTCGCAGGCGGCCAGGCACATGTGCAGGGCAGCAGTGCCGGAGTTGGTGGTAATGGCGAAGCGATTGCCGTTCCAAGCGGCGAACTCCTGCTCTAGGGCGGTGCAGTTGGGGCCGAAGGTGTGAACGTCTCCCTCCAGCGAGGCCATCACCATCTGCCGGTCCACGTCGTCAATGGGCGGCCACGGCTTGACGGCCCCCGGCGGTACGGCGGGTGTGCCGCCGTGCAGAGCCAAGGTCTCGGGCATAACGAGTCTCTCCTTCCAGACGCGCAAGAATGCTTGTTACGTACTAGGTTGGGACCGCGGCTGCAGGGGGCGTGATGAACGGCGCTCGCCCGCGCGCGGCATGAATCCGGCCCGCTTTTCGTTCGGCAGTCAGAGAAGCGGGCCGGCTTCGCAGGAAGACACTGCTCGTCACGGCTCCTCCGCAGGGAGCCTAGCCACCTATTCGCGCCCTTCGCCTCGGTTTCCTCTTGCCGCCGCTCTACTCTTCGCGGGCCGCCTCCACCAGCCGCTTCAGTGTGGTCAAGGTATAGCCTTTCTCGCTCAGCGCCTCGACCACCAACGGCAGGGCTTGCTGCGAGACCGGGCCGGCGTGCATAAGGATGATGCCACCGGGACCCGAGCGCCGCACCAGCGCCCGCGCTACCGCCTCCGCATCTCCGGTGCGGTTGTAGTCCACGGCAGTGGCGCTCCAGGTCACCGTCCGATAGCCCAGCCCGGCGGCGGTCTTGACGACAGAGGCATTGTATTCACCGTACGGGGGCCGGAAGTACTTGGGCGCGGACATGGACATCCCCTGCTCCTCGAGGAGCCGCTCGACCACCGTCAACTCTTGCTCCAGGCGCTCCCCCGATATGCGCTTGCAATGAGGATGCTTGTCCGTGTGGTTGCCTAGGTCGTGGCCGTCATCTTTGATCCGGCGCAGCAGGTCGGGGTAGGTGCGGACGAACCAGCCGGTGACGAAGAAGGTGCAGTCAACTTCCTTCTCGGCCAGGAGGTCCAGCATGGCCTCCAGCGCAGGGCGGGTCGTGGTCTCGCCGAGGTCAATGGTCAGCGCCACCAACGGCCGCGTGAGGGGGACACGTTCCAGCACCGAGAGGTCCGGCTGCGAAGCGGGCTGAGCCGGAGCCGCCGGCACCGGAGTTGCTGGCGGCCGGATGAGAGCCGCGGCCGCTGGCGCTGGCTTCGGCTCTTCACGGGCAGACGGTCGCGGCGGCTGCGTGGGCGCCGGGCGCACCCCCCGAAGCACCGCTGGTGGCGTCGGCTCGGCCAGAAAGCGCGATCCTGCCCACCAGATACCCAAAGCGGCCGCCACCAGTCCCAGCGCCAGTCCGACCTGCGCGGGCCCGCCGGCTCGGCCCGCATTCTTGCTAGCTCCCATGATTCCTCTTGGCCTAGTGCGCATATACCTTCCCCCCGCTCCTCAGCCATGATTCGCGGGAGAAAGCGGCATATCCTGCCGGCGTGCCCGCAAGACTAGAGCGGTGGGCTCGCTGAAGGCACTCGCCGGTTTGCCTGCCCGTTGGCGGCCACTTGCTTTGCGTGTACAATACCCGGGATGATTCGGCAAGACCTGATCCGCAACTTCTGCATCGTCGCGCACATAGACCACGGCAAATCCACCCTGGCCGACCGCCTGCTGGAGTACTGCGGCGCCATCGGCGAGCGCGAGATGAAAGACCAGGTTCTGGACAGCCTCGACCTGGAGCGCGAGCGGGGCATCACCATCAAGGCCTCGGCGGTGACCTTGCAGTACCCGGCCCGCGACGGCCAAACTTACCTGCTCAACCTGATTGACACGCCGGGACATGTGGACTTCGCCTATGAGGTCTCCCGGGCGCTGCACGCCTGCGAGGGTGCGGTGCTGCTGGTGGATGTCTCCCAGGGCGTCGAAGCCCAGACCGTCGCCAACGCCTATCTGGCCGTGGACCAGGGACTGGAGTTGATTCCGGTCATCTCCAAGATTGACCTGACTAACTTCCCGCGCGAGCGGGTGGCCCAGGAGATGGAGGACACCTTCGGCTTCTTGCCGGAGGAGATCGTCTATGCCTCGGGCAAGACCGGGGAGGGCGTCCCGGAGGTCTTGGAGGCCGTGGTGTAGCGGGTGCCAGCGCCGGCGGGTGATCCCCAGGCCCCGCTGCGGGCGCTCATCTTCGACGCCCAGTTTGACACCCACCGCGGCGTCATTGTCTACCTGCGCGTTTTCGAGGGCGTGGTGCAAAAGGGCGACCGCATCATGATGATGTCCACCGGCAGGAGCTTCGAGGTCTCGGAGGTGGGGCTGCTTCGGCCGCAGCTGGCGCCTACTGAGGCCCTGGCGGCCGGGCAGGTGGGCTACCTGACTGCTATGATAAGAAACGTCAGCGACAGCCGGGTAGGCGACACCATCACCCATGCCACCCGCCCGGCTGCCGAGCCGCTGCCAGGCTACCGCGAGGTACAGCCGATGGTCTTCGCCGGACTGTATCCCTCGAATAGTGATGACTACGGGGATCTCAAAGACGCCATTGACCGCTATGCCCTGAATGACCCCTCCTTCACCTACGAACCGGAGACCTCGGCAGCCTTGGGCTTCGGCTTCCGCTGTGGCTATCTGGGCCTGCTCCACATGGAGATTGTGCAGGAGCGCCTGGAGCGCGACTACGGCCTGGACCTGGTCAACACGGCCCCTTCGGTGCGCTATCGCCTGCGCCTGACCAACGGAGAGACGCTGGAGGTCGAAAACCCGGCTATGTTCCCCGAGGCCGGGCGCATCGAGGCAGTGGAGGAGCCGGTAGTGAAGGCCGAGATTACCTGCCCGCATGCTTACGTCGGCGCCTGTATGAAACTTTGCGAGGACCGGCGCGGGGAGTACCTGGACACCAAATACCTGGACGGCGAACGGGCGCAGATTCTCTACCGCCTGCCCTTAGCCGAGGTCATCGTGGACTTCTTCGACGACCTCAAGTCGGTCAGCCGGGGGTACGCTATCCTCGACTACGAGCCGGTCGGCTACCAGCCGGCGGACCTGGTGAAGGTGGACGTGTTCATCAACATGGAGCCGGTGGACGCCCTCTCCTTCGTCTGCCACCGTCTGGTCGCCGAGCGGCGGGGCCGAGAGGTCCTGCAGAAACTGCGGCGGGAGATCCCCAAGCAGATGTTCGAGGTGCGCCTGCAGGCGGGGATCGGCCGGCGGATTATTGCCTCCGAGAAGATCGCTCCCCTGCGCAAGGACGTGCTGGAGAAGTGCTACGGTGGGGACGTGACCCGCAAGCGCAAACTGCTGGAGCGCCAGAAAGAGGGCAAGCGCCGCATGAAGCAGATCGGCCGCGTGGAGGTCCCTCAGGAGGCCTTCATGGCAGTGCTGAGGAGAGACTAGGCCCTAGGGAGGGCTACCTGTGACGGGCTCCGACGTGCGCAACCTCATGCTCGCCGCGCGGGAACAGCACTTGCTCGTTCCCGCCTTCAACATCGCCTACCCCATGATCGAGGCGGTCGTGGGCGCGCTGGTGCAGACGGACGCTTTCGGCTTGATCGAGGTGGCCCGCCCGGACCTTGAGCATTTCGAGGCGAAGAGCCTGGGAGCGGTAGCGGACGAGTTCCGGCGCTGCGCGGACGAGCACCATTGCGCCCTGCACTTGGATCACGTCCCGGTGGTTGACGAGGTGGGACGGCGGGTGGACTGGGCGGCGATGATTCAGGAGGGCCTGGACTGTGGCTACCACTCGGTGATGCTGGATGGCTCGCGCCTGCCCCTGGAGGAGAACCTAGCCGCCACCCGACAGGTCGTGGAAATGGCCGTGCCTTACGGCGCGCCGGTGGAGGCGGAACTGGGCTCCGTCTTGGGGCACGAGCCGGGGCCGCTCCCGCCCTACGAGCAACTCTTCGCCAGCGGCCTGGGCTTCACCTCAGTAGCGGAGGCGACGCGCTTCGTGAGGAAAACGGGCGTGGATTGGCTCTCGGTGGCGGTGGGCAATGTTCATGGTGCGCTGGTCGGAGCGGCGGCCCAGCAGCCCAAAGTGCAGGCGCGCCTGGCCCTGGATCGGGTACGCGAACTGGCCCAGGCCACGGAAGTGCCCTTGGTGCTACACGGGGGCTCGGGCATCCCGGCCGAGTACCTGCGAGCGGCGGCGCGGGAGGGCGTGGTCAAACTGAACGTGGCCACCGAACTGCGCCGGGCCTACCAGCAGGCCGGGGAAATTACAGGCAGCGTGGCCGCCGCCCAGGAGGCCGTAGCCCAGGCTGTGCGGGAAATGGTCACGGATAAGTTGGGGATCGCAGGGAGCGCCACGCGGCTGAGGACCTCCTGAGGCACACGCGGCGATGCCCGACACGCTCGCCAACCTGAGTCCGGTCCTCCAGGCCCTGCTAGCTACGCTTTTCACCTGGGGCGTGACCGCGATCGGGGCCGCCACCGTCTTCCTGACGGTCCGGCTCAGCCGCCGCCTGCTCGACAGCATGCTCGGTTTCGCCGCCGGCGTGATGATCGCCGCCAGTTTCTGGTCGCTGCTGGCCCCGGCGATCGCTCTGGCGGAGGCGGCGGGTATGCCGCCCTGGTTGCCGGCCACCGTCGGCTTCCTGATGGGCGGCGCCTTTCTCTATCTGCTCGACCGCTTGCTGCCCCATCTGCATCCGACGGCCCCCACCGACGAGACTGAGGGCCTGCCCACGCGCTGGCACCGCACGCTGCTGGTGGTGCTCGCCATCACTATGCACAACAGCCCCGAGGGGCTGGCGGTAGGCGTGGCCTTCGGCGCTGTTGGCGCCGGGTTGCCTCAGGCCAGCCTGGCCGCCGCCGTCGCCTTGGCGCTGGGCATCGGCCTGCAGAACTTCCCCGAGGGCCTGGCGGTAAGCATGCTCTGCCGCCGCGAGGGCTTCTCCCGCCTGCGCGCCTGGAACTACGGCCAGGCCTCCGCGCTGGTGGAGCCGCTGGCCGGAGTGCTGGGCGCGGCGGCTGTGCTGCACTTCCAGCCGCTCCTCCCCTACGCGATGGCCTTCGCGGCGGGGGCTATGATCTTCGTCGTGGTAGAAGAGATCATCCCCGAGGGTCATCACGAGGGCAATTCCGACCTGGTCACTCTGGGGGCCATGAGCGGTTTTGCGGTAATGATGGTGCTGGACGTGGCCCTGGGGTAGGCCGTGGTGGGCCGGCTACGCGCTTGCCCCGCTAGGGAGGACCTTTCCCTCCCGGTGGCGAATCGCCCGCCGTTCGCCCTAACTTCATTGCTTAGGCAGGTGCCCCTCTTTCATGAGTCCCCTCCTCTATCGCCCCGACTGGGAAGCCGCCCGCGAGCGCCTCACCCTCTGGTGGAACGGCGGGGACATCGGCCGCCCGGCCATGCAGATCACCGTCCCTCGCGAAGAGCCGTGGGAAACGCTCTCCGAGGTCCCCATGCCGGAGGGCTGGGTGACCGATTACTCCACGCGGGATATGGACTACCACGTCTACGTCCACCTGCGGGGCCTGCTCTCCCGCGAGTACCTGGGCGAAGCGGTGCCCACCACTAACCCCGGTGACCTCGCCCCCAACTGCCTCGCCCTCTACTTGGGCTGCCGAGGGCACGAGATGCCCGGCACCGTCTGGTGCGAGCCCTTCCTGGACGATCTGGAGGGCGCCCAGTTCGACTACGATCCCGACAACTTCTACTGGCGCTTCACTCAGGAGGCCATCCGCCGCACCCTCGACTTCGGGCGGGGCAAGTTCCTCATCCAATTCCCCGACCTCATCGAGGGCCTGGACACCCTGGCCGCCGCGCGGGGCACCCAGGAACTGCTCATGGACCTCATCCGCAAGCCCGAGCAGGTCCACCGCTGCCTGCGGCAGATTACCTGTCTGTATTTCCGCTACTACGACGTGCTCTACGACCTGATCCGCGACGAAGTAGGCGGCAGCGTCTTCTGGGCCTGGGCGCCGGGGCGGATGGCGAAATTCCAGTGCGATTTTTCGGCCATGATCTCGCCGGCCATGTTTGCGGAGTTCATGGGGCCGATCCTGCGGGAGATGACCGAGCGGGTCTCGTACTGCATGTACCACTGGGACGGCCCCGGCGCCATCCCGCACCAGGCGGTCCTCTTGGAGATTCCGCGGCTCACCATGTTGCAGTGGACGCCAGGCGCGGGGGCCCCGCCGACCTATGATCGGCACTGGTTCCCGCTCTACCACCAGGTGCTGGACGCGGGGAAGAAACTGCTAGTAGGGGCAAACTGCCGCGAGCACCTGGAGGAGTTCAAGCGGGAATTCGGCGAGCAGGCCAAGCAGATGATGATCAACTGCTCGGCCCCCTCGCGGGAAGAGGGGGAGGATTGGCTGCGGCTGATGGAATGCTGAGGTTGGGGGCCCGGTAGGCGGGATTCTCCAGAGCATCCGCACACGCACTGGTCCTGCGGCACTATGCTTGCCCGCAGATCGTACAGGGCCGCGAGCCTGAAGGAGTACCCCCATGACCAAGACGCGGTTCGTACTGCCCCTTGGCGCTCTCCTACTGGCGACTGCTGCTTTCGCGCAAGTTCCCGGCGCCGCGCCGCAAGAGACTACGCAAGCCTACCAGCGCTGGATGCTGTCCTGCCTGGACGCGCTGGCGGAAGACCTGCCCCAGATCACGGCCTCGGCGGAAGCGGCAGCGGATCTCTACGTCAACCAGAACTACTCCCTGGTGCTCTCCGGCGCGGGCGGCTTTGCCTCGGAGGCCTACGGCCGGGCCGGCGGAATCATGCCCATTGAGTGGACCCGGTACTGGCGCGCGGAAGAGCCGGGCGTGGTGCTCTACGCCCTACGCGAAGAGGCTCTGGCCGATGATTACCAGAGGATCGGTCGGCTCGTCGAGCAGGGCTGTTCGATCATCCTGTTTGCACGCAAGCCGCTGCTGGACGAGGCGGAGAAGGCGGGGATCGAGCCGCTGGCGGTGGTGGACATCCACGCCGCCGAGCACGGCGGGCTTTTCCCGGGCGCGCAAGGCGAATGGGTGGTGCCCACTGACCCGATTGCCCGCATGATGGCGGAGTGGACCTGGCTAGGGGAGTTTGTCGCCGCTTGCACTCGCCAGGCCAAGATGCCGACGATGTGGAAGTCTATGGGCGCCGAGAACGCGGCGGCCTGGAATGATAAATGGCGCGAGCAGCGCTACCATGACTTCGTGCCTGCGGTCGTGGCGCCGGGGGTGATCGGTCGCGCTTATCTGGAGGCGGTGCGCAACAGTCTGCGCGCGCTTTACACCTACGAGTTGGGGCGGATCGTGGAGGTTGCGCAGTGGGCGGTCGAGGCGCGTGCGGTGGGGGGGACGGCCTATACCTTCTGCAACGGGCACGGCCCGCTCCTTGACCCCGGCGGTCCGCATGATCCGCAGTACTTTCGGCAACTCTCCACCCGCCGTTACACCATGGACCCCCGCATCACCCTCCAGGCCGGCGATGTGATTCTGTACATTGGACAGGGCGGGATGCCGGTGGAATGGGGGTCGTTCGCGGGTCGCGACTTGCCCGGCGACTGGCGGAAAGCGGGGGTGCGGGTAGCCTGGAGTTTCGGCAATCTGTGGACGCGCGAGTTCTGCCGCCAGGTGGCGATGATTGGGCCGGAGGAGCCGTTTCTGGACCAGCACTTCCCTTACGGCGACGGCGCGGTCTGGATTGACGGCTACGACATTCCTATCTTGCCGGTGAGCGGGATCACCTCGGAGGCCGTGCTCTGGCTAGCCACCGCCGAGGTCCACGGCCGGCTGCAGGCGCCGACTGCACCCCAATGATGCTGCGGGCGGGGTAAAGCGGGGCAAACCGGCCCGGGTCTGGCACTCCTTCGCGCTGGCGGGCAATTAGGCAACTATGGTTGGGGTGCAGACGGTCGGCGCCAACCATACGAGCCGCATAAAGGATGCCGCCTTGTGCGCGGCGAACTCCCGATGGGCCCGACACAGCGGTGCTGCCCTGTGCCGAGCACTACCTAGCCCAGGCCAGAGGGGGAGCGACGATGCATAACGCGCACCGAGGGATCGCCGTAGTG
>CALFVE010000041.1 GCA_937928475.1 uncultured bacterium
GGGACGCAGGCTGGAAGCCTGCGCTACGCGGGGAAGCCTGTGCTAGGCGGGGAAGCCTGCGCTAGGCGGGGGGAAGACTGGCTGCGGCGAACCTTGCGCACACGCGCGCGTCAAACCGTGAGGTGTTGTTCGCTTGAGAACTGGGACGATGAAATATACCCTGCTCCCGCGGGCGCTGGGCGCAGCGCTGCTGCTTGCCGTGTCGGGCTGCCGGCATGGCGAGCCTCCGGCGCCGGCGACTGCCTCTCCCTGCGGTATCCCTTCGGTGCAGGAGACCGTCCCCGACTTCGCCTTGACCACGGTGAAAGGGGAGACGCTGCGCCTGAGTGAGATGAAGGGTAAGGTCGTGCTGCTCGACTTCTGGGCGATTCTCTGCGCCGGCTGCGTGGAGGGACTCGACCGCTACCGCGACGATCCCGCTTTCTCCGCCAATCCTCATCTGCAGATCATTGCCATTGCCCAAGAGACTTCGGCGGAGGCCACACGCAAGTTTGCCGAGGAGCATCGCTGGCCTTTCCCGGTGGTGCTGCTGACCCCGGAGGTACGCGAGGCATTCTTGGGCAAGGGGCCGGTGGCGCTGCCCCAGATTCGCCTGCTTGACCGCGAGGGCCGCCTGCGCTATCGGCTGGGCTTTGAGAGCCTGCAGCCGGAGACGATCAAGTGCCTGGTGGAGGCCCTCACCGGCCCGACGGCCGCCGCGGGCGAATGAGGGCGCGGGGTCTGCCGTTCTCCCGGTTCTCGCGTGCCTCTCTTCATCTCTCATTTGCGACGTTCCGCCTGCCACCTCCCCGTGCTATAATGCCCGCAATGCGCAAGACTCGCCTCCTGGGCATTGATCCGGGCCTCCACGTCACCGGCTACGGGGCGGTGGACCGGCTCTCCAACGGGCGCTGCCGGCTGGTGGAGGCCGGCGCGGTGCGCACCTCGCCGACCGCCGACCTCGCGACGCGCCTGCAGGTGCTCTATGAGGGCATCTGCGAGGCGCTCGACGACCTGGAGCCGGAGGTGGTCATCGTCGAGTCGCTCTACTCCAAGTACCGCCACCCGCGCACCGCTATCTTGATGGGACACGCGCGGGGCGTTATCTATTTGGCCGCGCAGCAGCGGGGCCTGCCGGTAGAGGCTTATCCGGCCTCCCAAGTCAAGCGAGCCCTGACCGGGGTCGGGCGGGCGGCGAAGCGCCAGGTGGCGGAGATGGTCTGTCGGCTGCTCGGGCTGCCCGAGGCGCCCCGCCCACATGACGTGACCGACGCCCTCGCCCTGGCGCTCTGCCACGCTAGTCCGCAGCGGTTTGCCGGCGAGCGCGGCCTGCCCGCGGCAGTGAGGGAGTCGGTCGGTAGCGCAGGTGTCTCGTCTGTTCTGCCTCACCCCCTGACCCCCTCTCCCGGCGGAGGAGAGGGGGCTGCACAGGAGCCTTTCAGTGCCGTAGACGCCTCGTCCGCATCTGCCGGCTCCTTGCTCGCGACTCGCGGCTCGCCACTCGCGACTCGGAGGCGGTCCCGGGAGGTGGCCCCATGATCCGCCGCCTGCGGGGGGAACTGGTCGAGGTCGGCCCCGAGTGGGCGCTGGTCGAGGTGGGTGGCCTCGCCTACGAGGTCTTTCTGCCGCCGCCGGTGCGAGACCGGCTGGCCGAGCGCGAACTGGGCACCCACGTGGAACTTTTTACCTACTATTACCTGCAGACCGACGGCAACCGGGTAACGCCTTATCTCGTGGGCTTCGAGAGCCAAACGCAGCGGGAGTTCTTCGAGCGGTTGCTGGAGGTGCCGCGGCTGGGGCCGCTGTCGGCGGCGCGCAGCATGGTGTTGCCGGTGGCGCACCTCGCGCGCGCCATCGAACTCCAGGACGAGGGGGTGCTGCGCCGGCTGCCGGGGGTGGGCCGGCAGCGGGCGCGGGATATTATCGCTACCTTGCAGGGCAAACTGGGCCGGTTCTTGGAGGAAGCGGAACTGCCCGAGGTGGCGCCGCTGGCCGAGCCGCGCAACCAGCGGGAGCAGGAGGCGCTGGAGGTGCTGCTGCAACTAGGCTTCTCGCGCAACGAGGCGCTGCGTTCGCTCCGCCAGGCGGTGAGCACCAACCCCGAGGCCGAGGCGGACGAGTTGGTGAGGTTGGTGTTTCAGCAGAGGTAGGAGCGTCGTTGCGGCCGGCCCGGTAGGGCACGCGTCTCGCCTGTGAGTAGCACCGGCTTTCTAGCCTACATGAGAACCCTAAACGCCCAGGCCTGTCGGCCGGCGGAGGAGGCAGAGGGTGTTCACGGGAACCAAGTAGGTGCCATGAGAGGAGGCCAACGCGCAATGGGAATGCTCGAAAGTGCAGGCGGAATACACAAGAGCAGCGTGAACTTTCGCAACCTCATTCGGGACATGGCGGACATGTACGCGTTCGATGTGTCAGAGGTGGTCATCGTGGAGCTGGTCGCAAACGCCCTCGATTCAAAGGCCACCCGCATCTCGATTGACTATGATCCCGCCACGAAGGTTCTCACGGTGACGGACAACGCCGCGGGGATGGATTCTCGGCAGTTCGATGAGTACCACGATTTCGCCGCGGGCTTGAAGGTGAAGGGCTCTGGGATAGGGTTCGCGGGTCTGGGGGCCAAGGTCAGCTTCAACATCGCCGAGAGAGTGGTAACGGAGACGCGTAGCGACTCTTTTTCCGGCGGCTCCGACTGGTACTTCCAGTCCAACAAAGATCTGGTCTGGAAGGAGATCCCACCGCGTCGCATACGGAATCGCGGAACCCGCGTTGAGGTGCATTTCCTAGCCGGCGCTGAGCCCTCGTACTCATCTACAGATGACCTCGTGAAGGTGCTCCGACGCCATTACCTGCCGCTGACCGACTCCCGCTTCCTCGAGCTTTACCAGAGACTGGATATCTACTCTGCCGACCTGCGCTTCTGCGCGAACGGGCGGACAATCGAGCCGCTTGACATCGCGGAGGACCTATTGCTGGACTCGGTCCATAGGTTCATCCCCAAGCGCGGCCAGGAGAGGTTCGGATACGGCGTTTTCGGAGTGGCCGAGGCCGATTACCCTTTGGGGCCCGACGCATGCGGCGTCCTTGTTTGCACCTACGGCAAGGTAATCAAGCGGGAGTGGTTTGACCAGCTCCCGGGCCAACTCGGTTCGCGAATCGTGGGGCTGGTCGAGGTCCCAGCGCTAGTTAGGTTCCTGACTACATCGAAAACCGACTTCATCAGGGGCCGAGGAGGGTACCGGGAATTCGAGGGGCTCTACGGTCCGATTCGGGAGGAGTTCAAGAGTTGGCTGAAGGAATTGGGAGTTGTCACGGCGGAAGAGCTTCGTAGCGACGAGGCTCGCAGGCTGGAACGGGAACTGAAGAAACTATTGGATGACGTCCCGGAGCTTCGCGAGTTCTTCGGGTTCAGGGAAAAGGGGGAGGTCCTCCAATCGGACCCCGCGGGGGTGGCTGTGGCGGAGCCGCAAGAGGGAATTGAGGGCACCTTCCCAGTAGGCGACGGGGTCAGAGGGGTGGGACCGGGCCCGGTCGGGCCGGGAGAAGGGCCAGGGGAAACCTTGGTACAAGCCCAATCGGGGAAACAGGCGGCCTCGCCGATCGCTCGATCGGTACGCGCCGGCCCGAAGATAGCCTTCCATCAGGCTGAGGACCGCACGGAGCTGGCCTGGATTGAGGGGAGCAATGTCGTGATTAACTCGGGGCATCCGTGCTACGTGAAAGCCCATACGAACCCCAACTCGCGCCGGCTTCACAGCTTGTTCGCCATCGCGACCGCCGTGCAGCGGTTCCTGGGCGCTCAGAGTGAGGCCCCAGATCTCGCCTTCGTAGACCGGATGATGGCGGCTTGGGGCAAGAGGTCACAATGAAGCAACTCCTATTCGTGTCCTTCCAACCTAGGGGCGAGGGGTTCACCGGTCTCCTGCCGATGGAGGCTGCATTGAGTGTGGTTGATGACCCCGAAAGTGTGCTGCGCAAAGCAGCCGCAGCATATAGCCGCTACATTCGCAGGATGCGAGCCCTGGTGGGCGAAATTGAGTCGGTGCGCGCCAGTCGCCGGCCTATCCCTGCGCGGATGCTCTGGGATCTCGGAGACTTGATCTTCCGGCTCACAAAGACGCTTGCGGGCCTGTCGCTTCAGGTTGACGACCTTTACACCCACCTCGTGCGCGACATCGGTATACCCCGGAAACGGCTGGAGAAGATAGTTATCTTGCGCCGGTACGTGCCCAGGAAGACGCTAATCCCTAAGGACCTCAACTGGGGACGTTGCGAGAAGGGTACTCGGGCCGTGGCTGAGAGGTTGAGTAAAGGCTTGCCTCTGAGGTAGTTTGGGTGTGCGCGCTCGATCTTGTCAGCGAACTGAGCCCGTTCGTCTACTGGCCGCGGGCCTTTCGCGAGTCCGAACTATTCGACCTGCTGCACGCGGACGTCAGCCACGGAACCTTCCATAGCACGCTAGCAGCCGATCGCCGCTTCATCGCCCTCGACGGCGAGGGCGAGCGGTATTACATACTCGACTCAACCTTGTTCCACTGGTTCGCACGCCTGAATGTACGCCTCGCTCGCGCGCAGCGCTGCTCGCTCCGCCGAGGCCAGCTAGCGCGACTGCTTGGCTCGTTGGTGTTAGGGGGCCAAGCCGTGCTGGCAACCGACACGGCAGTTAGATGGGCTGATTCTGTGGGCTTAGCCACTGCCTCTTGCAGGCCCGGCGAGTATGCCTTTCCTCTGGCACGGATGCTGTCCTTTCTCTCGCCTCCCTCCCTCGCACTGAGCGAGCACATCTTGAAGGAGATCGCCGGCAGGCGAATGTGGGCGCCACCGCTTGACGGGGCTGTGAACAGGCTCATCCTTGAAGGGCTCTGCCGGTTCCCCGAGAAGGTCGTCGCGGTGGTGCGTAGTAGGGAAGCCCTTGACACGGAGAGGCGTGTGACGTTGGCCGAACTGGGTGAACGTCTGCGGGTCTCGAGAGAGCGGGTGCGCCAGCTCGAGAGCAAGTTCTGGCGCGCTGTTCGAACTGGGCGAGGTTTTGGGACCGTGGCCGAGAGGCAGAGAAGGGTCATGCCAGGGAACTTCGACCTCCCGCCGGGCCTCGTCCGCAATCGGTACAGTGTGCCGTTTATCAGGGCGCTCCTGTTGGACTTCTTCAATCACCGCGGGGATCTCATGTTCTCCACTACATCCCCGAAAGCGCGACTGAGGCGATTTCTGGGCAAGTGCGCTGGCATACCCATCGCTGACCTTGGGCATTTCGGCCTTTCTGTGCTTGCCGCAAGCACGGAGGCCTTTCAGCTGCAGGGCCTTGTGAAGGAGTTCCCAGACAGTATTTGTCCACGCTCAATTGCTGCCCGGCTAGCCCAAGATGAGCACCTGACCCTGACGGCTCGGGAGAGTGAGCGGTACGCCGAACGACTAGCCGCGTACAACCGGTCCAGGCTAGACAAGTATCAGAGGATATATCTCGCGCTGCGGCACATAGGTCGGCCCGCTCACTATTCCGAAGTTGCGGAAACCCACAATTTCCTTTTTCCCGAGCGCGCGTCATCCGAACACAGCATCCATGCGGCGCTGAACCAGCAGCGGTGCGGGATAGTCTGGGCTGGCACCAGGGGCACTTTTGCGCTGCGCGAGTGGGGCTTCGAGCGACCCCAGAGGAGCTTGTTCGACGCGGTCAGCACGATAGTAGAGCGCGCCTACCAGCAGACGGGGAACCCGGTGCCCTTCTCGTTCATAGTCGCCGAGATCGGAAAACACCGTCAGTTGGTGAAGCAATCAAGCTTGATGATTGCCGCCCACTGCAATCCAAGCCTCCGCCGCGTCGGGCGTGACTCATTTGTGCCCCGCCGTTCTGAGGATGAGTCTCTGGAGGATGCTTCTGCGGAGGAGTTGGACCGGATCCTGCGTGAGTTCGAAGAGGGCGGCTGACCGCCTGCGTCCCATCCGCTCCCGCAGTCACATGTACTTTTGCCCGTCGTGCACGTTCACCAAGCAGGTGTAGGGCGCGCCGCCCGCCTCCAGCCGTCAGGCGGCCATCTTGATGTCGTCGCACTCAAACCGGGGCTTGACGTACGGCGACAGCGCCCCGCGGATCACGGCGATGCGCTCGGCGCGACCGTAGTCGCGGATGCCCGGCGTGGAGACGTGCGCCCCCTCCGGCGGGAAGGGCAGCGTCTTGTCGGTGCCCATGCTCAGGTCCACGCTAAGTCGCTTGGCCCCGGGTATGTCAAAGGGGACGGTGCGGTCCGGGAGTACCAGACCTCCGTTGGCCGCGCGCTTGGCCAGCGCGTCATAAACCGACTGGCGTAGGTACTGCACATTGTAGAATAAGATGGCCTTGTGCGGGGCTGCCCGCCCGGCCAGGATTTTCTCTTCCGCCACCGGCTCTACGTCAAAATGGCCCGGGACGAGGTTGTGGTAGGCGTAGACCTGCACCAAGGTATGCCCCGGATCGAAGCAGTTGCTGGTGAAGGAGTTGAGCAGGCCAAGGTCGCGCTGGGCCGGCTTCAGGGCCGCCTGCACCGGCCCGATTCGTTGTAGCATCTTGCCCAGGCGCCCGAACTCCGGCCAGGTGTTGTCGTTGCGCTCTCCGTAGTTGAAGTAGGCCAGGCCCTTCACCGCGCCCGCCAGGTAGTGAAAGAAGTTGTTGCGGGTGTAGCCCGCAGTCATGAAGCAGTCGGGCATGTTCCATTGCCGCAGATCGCGGTTGCCCATTCGCCCGATCTCCATCCAGAAGGTGGAGGTCATCACCGGCTGCCAGTAAGTGTTGTAGTAGTAGGAGCACAGCAGGTTGAAGCCATATTCGCCGAAGTTGCACGGCGGGTACGGCGAGGGCACCCATAGTTGCACCAGCGGGATTTGCATGGCCCGCCGTCGTCGCTTCCTCTTCCGTATCGGGCCGAAGAGGAAAGGTCTGCGGGCCGAGGGAACCAGCGTGGCTAGACACCGACACGGATGAGGAGACCTTCCATGCTTGCCTCCTACCTGCGTCCGGAGGAACCCTTTGCGCGTCGCTACGACTCGCAGCCGCGCGAACTGGCCTGCACGGCCGCCAGCCCAGCCGACTGGCGGCTCTGGCGCGATCGCCTGCGCGGGAAACTGATTGATCTGCTCGGTCTCCCTCGGGAGCGCGGCGATCTGCAGCCGGAGATGCTGGAAGAGGTACAGGGCGACGGCTACCGGCGGCAGCAGATTCTCCTGCAGACGCAGCCCTACGTGAGCATGCCTGTGTATGTGCTCATCCCCGACGGCCTCTCCGGCCCGGCGCCGCTGATCCTGGCCTCGCACGGCCACGGCAGCGGGGCGAGGGAGATCCTTGGGGAGCCGCGAATCGAGGAAGAGGCTCAGCACATCGCCGCGCTCAACTATGATTACGCCCGCCAGGCGGTCCGGCAAGGCTACGTGGTTATCGCGCCGGAGCAGTTCGGCTTCGGCGAGCGGCGCGAGCCGGCGCAGATGCAGGCGGGCCTGATGACCTCCAGTTGTCGCCACGCCGCCTTCTGGGCGCAGATGCTGGGGCAGACAGTGATCGGGATGCGCGTCTGGGACGCCATGCGTTGCCTGGACTACATGGAGACCCGGCCGGAGGCGGACATGACCCGGGTGGCGATGATCGGTCTCTCCGGCGGCGGGACAGTAACCACCTTTACCACCCCGCTGGACGACCGTATCAAGGTGGCGGTGATCAGCGGTTACTTCTGCCAGTGGCGCGCCTCGATTCTGGCCATGGCGCACTGCGAGTGCAACTACGTGCCGGGGATCCTGCGCTACGTTGAGTGCGGGGACCTGGCGGGCCTGATCGCGCCCCGGCCGCTGCTCATCTCGGCGGCCGACCGTGATCCCATCTTCCCGCTGGCAGGAGTGCGGGAGGCCTTTGCCGTCGCCGAGCGCATCTACACGCTGCTAGGCGTTCGGGAGCGGCTGGAGTTAGAGGTCTTCCCCGGCCAGCACGTCTGGAGCAGCGCCCGGGTGTGGGATTTCCTGCGGCAGTGGCTGTAGGTCAGGAACGCATACGTTCCTGGCGTCTCCCGGCGGAGAGGCCGGCTGCCACGGAAGGGGCTGGAAAGCGGCCCACGCCACGGATTGTCTCCGGCAGCATCTAAGGGGCTACCTTGTACCCCATCAGCGCCAGCGCCCCGTCGAGGTAGGCGTCCGCCTCCTGCCACTTGAAGGCTGCTTTCGCCGCCCGCGCCTCGGCCAGCAGATCGCCCACCTGCACGTAGAGGTTGGGATTGGAGGTCTTCAGCGCCAGGTAAGGCGGCTGGGCGATCTCGAACTTCCTGAGCACGCGGTCTTTGACCGGCAGACCGGAGAGGCCCGCGGGCAGCGGGCGGCTGCCTGGCTCCGGGGTGATTACCCTCGCAGGCGGGGTTGCGGGAGTGGCGGTCTCGGGCGGAGTAGTCGCCGGAGGGGTGGAAGTCGCTGGCGGGGTAATCAGCGCCGACGGAACGGTCGTCGCAGGGGGCTGGCCGGCCAAGAAAGGCTGCACTTTCGCCAGCGCCTCGCTGGCCAGTTGCTGGCGCTTGCTCAGGTACTCATCCTCCGGCATGGTGCGGGCCGAGTTCAGCGCATCCAGCAGCACCAAAAGAGCGGCCTGGTAGGTGAGCGGCGCCCCTGTCGGCGCCGGCCCGGGTTGAGCGGTCGGCGGCGACCACTCGCGGGGAGCGGTCGGAGTGGGGGGCGTCGCCGGGGCACGAACTGGGGGTGGTGGGGTGGCCCCCGGCGCCGGGGCCGGGGCCGCAGAACCCATGCGCGAGGGCGGCGTGGCCAGAGGCAGTCGCTCGCGCAGATTGTTGGCCCAGGTCACGGCCAGCGCTCTCTGCGAGAGTCCCGCGCCGGCCGCGTCCTTGGGCAGCACGCTGAGCACCCGGATCGGTCCAGAGTACACGGTCCACACGCCGCTCTCCTGCTTGACCTCCACCTGGGGATGCATGGTGTCCTGCGTGGAGAGGACCTCGATGAGCAACTGTTCCACCTTGGTAGCCCGCTCCCGCAGAGTCGCGAACTTGCCGGGATCGCGCAGCCGGGCCACCAAGCCGTTAGCGAGGAAGATATCCTCGTAGTCCTGCCCCCGGGCCGGCAGCGCTCCGACCAACCCGGCGGCGAGCACGAGTGCACAACACACAAGCGGTACGGATCGCGGCATGGCGGTGACTCCCCTTCCCTGGCGCATGAGGTGCTGACTCAAACGGCAAGAATATACCCTAGATGGAGGTCAAAGGCAAGGCAGTGCGTGGGCTGCGGGGGGCCACCTACCCTGCTCCCATTTCGGAAGGAGCGGCGATTGCGCCAGGGACACCGGGGGAAGGTGTGTTGGCGCCTTCAGCACGCTCCATGCGCCGGCGCTCGCTGCGTGGGGATCTGGGGGCTACCCCCTGCTTGCGCTATGTCTCAGAGCTCGCTGGCGACTGGGGCAAGCGGCTGACGGGGGCGGCGCTCCACAGGGGGCGAGGGACGGCGCGGGCCTTGCGTATCTTCGTGGCTAAGTGAGGTATTCCCGCACCCCCGCGACTAGCCGCTCCTGGGCCTCGGCCGGAGTGAGGTCGCCACGCACTAGCGGGTGCAGGTGCCTTTGCAATAGTTTGCTGAAGCGCGGATAGTGGGGGATGTCCTCGCGGATGCGGCCGGCGGCCAGGATGCGCTTCAGCGAGGGGTACAAGGGGTTGAAGGCAAGTACTTCCGGGTCCTCATAGAGCGCCTTGAGGCTGGGCAGAGTGCCCCCCCGCAGGGCGCGCTCCTTTTGGACCTCCAGGCTGGTCATGAAGCGGATGAACGCGGCGGCGGCCATGGGGGCAGGCGCATGGCGGGCAATGCCGTAGTGCCAGCCGCCCAGGAAGGTATGAGCCTCGGTCCCGGTTGGGCCCACGGGCAGCAGGCCGATCCCCACCCGTTCGCGAATCGGAGAGGCCACCTGCTGCATCTCTTGCAGGGCGTCGGGCAACATGAACAGGAAGACGGCCCGGCCCGCTAGGAAGTCCGTCTCCGGGTCAATTCCCCGGGCGGCAGTAGTCATCTCCAGGGGAGTCAGCCGGTGCGTGTGCAGGAGATCGTAAAGAAACTGCAGCGTCTCGGCCACCGCGGGGCCGGAGAGGTCCGGGTTGCCGTTGGCGTCCAGCACCTCTCCTCCGTTAGACCAAAGCAGCGAGAGGAAGGTGCCGCTCAGCCCCTCGTAGGCCGCGGCGGGGAAGTCAAAACCGTGCAGACCCTGCTCCCCCTCAGCGGCCACAACGGTCTTGGCTTGATGAACAAGTTCCTCCCAGGTGGCCGGCGGCGTGCTGAAGCCGTGCTTCTCCAGCAGGTCCTGGCGGTAGTAGAAGATGCCCACCAGGGTCAGCGCCGGCACGGCATACAGGCAGCCGTCGCGCAGCGCCGGACGGATCAGCCCCTCCAGGAAATCGTCGCGCCGCTCACAAGGAAGCAGATCGTCCACCGGGCGCAGTCGCTCGGGGTCGAGTAATTCTGGTAGCCAGTACTGACAGAGGGGCACCGCGCTGAGGCTGCTCGGACGCGTGGCCAGGGCCTGGCTGACGGCGACCAGGCCGTCATCGGGGTTCTGGGGGAGGCGAAAGTCTATAGGCTCGACGCGGGGATGGAGCAAGGAGAAGCGGCGGAGCAGTTCCTGGTTGAGGCGCTCGTCCTGCTCGGTGAAAGAGCGGGTGGCCAGTTGCACCGGCGTACGCCGCGCCTGGCCGGCCATCAGCCCCTCGGCGCCTTCGAAGCGGCTGAGCACGTGCAGGCCCTGGTCGCCGATCTCGTAGCGGCGGATGGTCTGGTCGTGGTGGCAGCCGCGCATCTTGAGGACAGACAAAGCCCGCTGGATCTCGCTTTCCATCTCCAGGTACTTGAGCAGGATAATACCGTCCACGACTACCGAGAGGTGCTGGTTGGTGACGTAGGACTGGCCGAACAGTTCGGGAACCTCGATGGTAAGAAGGGTGGTCACTTCGGGCTCGCGGGTGAGGTCGAGCAGGCTGTAGACGATCTCCCGCAAGTCCAGTTGGCCGGCGAGAGAGACTTCCAGGTCGGTGAGACTATCTACGGCCAGCCGCCGGCAGGAGGCGGCGGGCAGCCTTTGCTTGAGGTCGCAGAGCAATTCGTCTGGCAGCAGGTCGAGGGGAGAGCGGTGCAGCACCTCGATGGTACCGGTCGCCAAGTGCTTCTGCAGAGGTATGCCGGAGGAGGTCGCGGTGCGCAGGAGCCGAGCAGGTTCCTCCTCGAAGCAAACCAGCAGGCCCTGCTCGCCGCGTTCGGCACCCGCGCAGAGAAACTGGAGGGCCATCGTGGTCTTGCCCACGCCGGCGCTCCCCGCCACCAGGGTGGCGCCGCCCCGAGGCAGGCCGCCGCAGAGCATCTCGTCGAGGCCGGGCACACCAGAGGGGACTGCCTCCCAGACGGTTGGCTGCACTGTCCGGGGCCGCCGGGAGGGCACATGCCGGGGGAAGACTTCCACCCCCTGGCTACTGATCCTCATGGCATGCTTACCCCCGGCGTGGTCGGTGCCCCGGGCCTTGATGACTTCCAGGTAGCGCCGCCGGCGCAGGTCCTCACCCATCTCATAGGTCAGCCGCACCACCACGTCGCTCAGGTACTCTTCAAAGGGAACCGCCTCGGGGGAGGCGCTGTCCAGTTCCTTGGTGATGAAACTGGTCAGGTTCGCTCGCTTGATCCCGTTGAGCATACTGTAGACCAGGGCGCGCAGTTGGGTCGGCTCGGCGCTGACCTGGCTGAGGTGGG
>CALFVE010000042.1 GCA_937928475.1 uncultured bacterium
CGCACCGGCGGAGGTAAAGAAAAAGGGACAGGCGCATTTCTCGCAGCGGGAAAAAGCGCCTGTCCCTATTCTTGTGTCGGCTTTTCCTACCCCTTATCTTTCAGCCACGGCATCATGGCGCGCAGTTCCTTGCCGACTTCCTCCAGCAGCGAATCCTCCGCCTGCTTCATCAGCGCCTTGTAGACCGGGCGGCCAGTCATGTTCTCCAGGATCCACTCCTTGGCGAACTCCCCGTTCTGGATCTCCTCCAGGATCGCCCACATCTCCTCGACGGTGTCTTCGGTGATGATGCGCGGGCCCCGGGTGAGGTCCCCGTAAGTGGCGGTATCCGACACCCCGTTGCGCATCCCCTGGATGCCGCCCTTCCAGATCAGGTCCACGATGAGTTTCAGTTCGTGCAGTACCTCGAAGTAGGCGATCTCCGGTTGATAGCCCGCCTCCACCAGCACGTCAAAGGCCGCCTGGATCAGCGCTGAAACGCCGCCACAGAGCACCACCTGCTCGCCGAAGAGGTCGGTCTCAGTCTCTTCCTGGAAGGTCGTCTCGACCACGCCGGCCCGGGTGGCCCGCAGGGCCTTGGCATAGGCCAGCGCTAGGTCCTTGGCCTTGCCGGTGTAGTCCTGGTACACGGCGATCAGGCTGGGGACACCAACTTCCTTGAGGTACATCTCCCGCACCAGGGCGCCAGGGCCTTTGGGGGCGATCATGAACACGTCCACGGTGGGCGGGGGCAGAATCTGGTGGAAGTGAATATTGAAGCCGTGGCTGAAGATCAGCCCGTTGCCCTCGGCCAGGTTCGGCGCGATAAAGTCGCGGTAGACGCGGGCCTGCACGTCGTCCTGCGTGAGAATCTGGATGAGGTCGGCGGCCTTCGCGGCTTCCGCGGTGTCCCAGACCTTCCAGCCGTCGGCGACCGCGCGATCGTAGTTCTTGGTCCCGGGGACCTCGGCAACAATCACATCGCAGCCGCTGTCGCGCAGGCACAGGCTCTGCGCGCCCCCCTGGATGCCGTAGCCGATGATGGCTATCTTCTTGCCTTCCAGCAGCGACAAGTCCGCGTCGTCATCGTAGTACATCTTGGCCATGAGCAAGGACTCCCTTCGTAGTAGCACAGGCTTCCAAGCCTGTCCGCAGCGCAGGCCCTCCGGCCTCCTCCCCCGTGGCAGCCTGTTCACCCTGTGCCGGTGCAACGGCCGCCTGCCACTCTCCGGCCGGCTTGGCAGGCCCCGCTGCGGGGCAGGGCTAAATGTACCCTGGCGGGGGACGGTTGTCAACCGGCGGCCAGGCGCGTGGCGCAGCCGCTCTGACCCGACTGATGAGGGGGAATCAGCGAAGGGCGTAAAGCGTCCTTAGCAGGGCACCAGGTGGTAAGCGCCGACGCGGCACCGTCGGGGCGAGCAGGGATGTACCGGTTCACGCGAGGCGGTTGTTGCCGCCTCTGGAGGTAATTGCGATGGCCAGGATTGTGTGGATTTCACTCGCGTTAGTTCTGTTGGGGGCGGTGGCGTTGACGGTGGGGTGCCTGCACAAGCCGGCGGCGCAGGCGCCAGAGATCGCGGCAAGCCCGCCCACCGGGGAAGCGCCGGCGGCTCCCGCCGAGCCGGGCGCGGCCGAGCCGGCAGCGCCGGGGACAGGGGTTTCGCCCCCGCCAGGGACCCCGCCAGCGCCGGGCACGCCGGGAACTCCAGGAACCACGCGGCCCCCGGCCCCGCCGGCCGGAACCCGGCGGGCGGCTCCCAGCGCTCCGCAGTCGCCGGGCGCCGCTGCTCCCGCTCGCGGCGCTCCTTCCGCGCTCACCGGGGAGTTTGCTCAGATGGAGGCCGCGCGGAAGAAAGTGACTAGTTACGAGATGACGGTGAACACCGGCGGCGACCGGCCCCCGATGAAATCCGTCCTCAAATTGCAGGATGGCAAGCCGGTGCGCAGCCGCGCCGAGACGCCACGCGGCACTATGCTGGTGATGAGGGACCAGCGCGTCTCCTATGTCATCGCGCCCGACGGCAAGACGGCCACCAAGATGTCGTGGGGACAGCGCGGCGAGCGCGGCGACTTCGGCGGCGGCTTCATGGGGCGTTTCTCCGACCTGGCCATGCTGCAGGCTCGCAAGCCGAAGATTACCAGCACTACGCTGAACGGCCTCGCCTGCTGGCTGCTGGAATGGACCGACGAGTGGGGTGGGCAGACAGTGAAGTCGCAGGTGTGGATTGACAAGCAGTATGGGCTGACCCGGCAGTCCAAGCGCGGCGATTTCACCACCACTTTCACCTATAGCCGGATCAATGCCGTGCCGACGAGCGAGTTCGAGTTGCCCAAGGGCGTGCAGGTCAAGGAGTTCAAGCCGGGGGAAGGGCCGCCGGGTGCACCCGGAGGCTGGGGCGGCCCCGGCGCACCGGGAGGTCCTGGCCGGCCGCGCGGGGAGGGCGGACCCGGCGGAAGACGAGGCCCCGGTGCTTCCGGGGGCACCCGCGAGCCCGGTCAGCCGAGCGGCCCCCAGAATGGTGGCCCCTCCAACAGCGGCGGAGGCTAGAAGGCGCCGCTCCTAGCCGGCCCGAGGGACGGAAAACCTCGCCAGAGCCCAGGCGCGGCCGCGCGTGCCCAGTGGTCATGCTCAGAGACGGTGGCGCAGGCGTCTCGCCTGCGCCACAAGCGCATCAATCTGGGCTTCCGAAGGTCCGCGGACCCGGAGTAGCGGTGCAGAGTGTGAACGCACCGAAGCAGGCGCCCCTGCCCCCGGGGACAGGCCCGCGCGCCGGTCCCCTTTGGCGCGGCCTACCGACCACCTCACCGCGGCTTTGCCAGGACCTCCCGCACCCGCAAGTCAAAAACCTGGGCGGAGTAGGCCGGCTGGAGCACCACCGCGGTATCGGCTCCCCGCGCCGTTCCCGCGATGCTGATCACTTCCTGCTCCATGTCCAGCAGCCCCGCGTCAGCCGCCATCAGCGCACATTCCACGCACACCTTCATCCCCTGGCAGAAGGTCCACAAAGTGTAGGCCATGACCCGGGCCGGCGGAAGGTCGCCTTGGCGCTCCAGGGCGAAGTTGAGCGCCCCGAAGGCGTGAGGGGCAGTCAGTACGCGGACGCCCAGGCTCTGAGCCTGTACCAATAGCGCCGGGTCGGGCTGCGCCCACTCTCCCCAATGGGCGGCGGCCAGGGTAACTGCGATTACCCGGCCCTGTCCGGCTAGCAGTTCTCCGGCCTGCACCGCGGTGCGGCCGCTGGAGGAAGCGACCACGAACTGCCGAAGGCCGATCTCACGAGCGCGGCTCAGGGCCGCCTGCAAGGTGGCCTCCGTATTATGAGGCCCCGGAGATTCGAAGAGAAAGGTACGAAGGCTGTGCATGGCTCAATCGCACTCCCTCGTAAGCAGCGGGACTCCCTCTCGTCGGTCGGCGCACGGCGCAGACCGACACTCTCCCCCGCATGCGGGAGAGAGTCTGGGAGCGGTCTAGTGCCTTTCACCTCGGCTTGGCGATAATTTCTCGCACTCGCAGATCAAAGAACTCCCGCGAGTAAGCCGGCTTGATGACCAGCGCGGTGTCACAGCCGGCGCCGGTGCCGGCGATGCTGATTACTTCCTCGTCCATGTTCAGAAGCCCCGCATCGGCGGCCATCAGCGCGTCCTCTACCGCTACCTTCACGCCTTGCGAGAAGGTATAGTAGGTGTGGGCGATGACGTGAGACAGAGGCAGCGCGCCTTTGGCCTCCAGCGCCGCATCCACCGCTCCCATCAGTCCGTGAGGACAGGTTAGGAAGGTCACGCCGAGTTTCTCGGCCTCCGTCACCGTCTCCGGGTCGGGCCCGGCATATATCTCCCAGAACCCCCGGGCCAGGTGCACGCCGATGATCTTCCCCTGCTCGCCCAAAATCTGCGCTGCCCGCAGCGCCGTGCGCCCGGTGCTGGAGGCCACCACGAACTGGCGAATGCCCAGTTCCTGGGCCCGGGCCAGGCACGCTTGCAAGGTTGCCTCCGAGTTCTGCGCCCCCGGTTCGTCGAAGAGGAGGGTGGTTGCGGTTGCCATGCTCTTCACCTCACTGGCCGGAAGACCTTCCGGTAGAGTAGCCCCAAGGCGATCCCCGCCGCCACAAAGATGAGCACATCCGCTATCAGCACCTGCGGCCGATAAAGCCCGACGTAATGGGTCTGCGGATCTATCCGCACGGTCCAGCGAAACAGCAGCCACGCCAGCCACAGCAGCGGCCCCAGCGACCCCAGAGCCAGCCCGCGCAGCAAAGGCTGCCGGCTCCGCCGCGCCCAGGCTATCCCCGCGCCGACAATCGCTCCCAGCAGCAAGCCCGCTACGGCGACTACCGCCATAGTGCGACCGAACTGCTCCAGGGTGATGATCTCGTGCATCGCCTCGCCTTCCCCAAGGTCACTAGTTGGTTTTTCAACGTCTGCGCGGCGAAAACCTGCTGCCCAGACAGGAGAACTGGAGGGAAAAGGGAATGCCTTCACTAACCATGTCCAGGTCGCGCCTGTCCTAGCTGCCTCATTCGAGGCGGAGGGGTGATTCAGCATGTTTGTGAGACGGACTGTCTGCGCCGCAGTTGCCGGTTGCTTGGTTAGTATGCTTCTGCTTTCCGGGTGCCCGCTGCTGAAGGCCCGACAGATTGTCCAGACAGTTCCGGCGCCCCCCGGCGGGGGTGCAGCGCCTGCCGCCGGTGCCGCCGTGCCCGTGACCGACGCCCACGCGACGCCAGCCGGCGGCGTGGGCCCGGGCGCGGAACTGGCCAGCAAGCGGGCCGCCCTGAAGAGCTACGCTATGACCATGGTGGTGAACGGCAAGCCCACTGTGAAGCAGTACATGAAGTTCGCGAACGGCAAACTGGTGCGCATGAAGACCGATCTGGGCGGTCAAGGCGGTTGGATGTACCTTATGGCCGATAAGGGCCTCTCCTATATCTATGACGCCAAGACCAAGACAGCGATGAAGATGCAAGCAGGCGGGGAGAAGGCTCAGGAGAAGATGGAGTCCCCGCCCGGCGCGCCCGACGTGCCGGACCCGAAGGAGTTGGCGAAGAGTTCCGCCCAGTGGGGAACCGAGACCCTAGACGGCATGGAGTGCTGGGTGATCCAGGCCGCTTTCGCCGGCCAGGAGTCGAAGGTATGGCTGGACAAGAAATATGGCCTGGTGCGCCAGATGCAAGCCGGAGACAAACTGATAAAGCACCAGTACGAGAAGATCAACGTCGTCCCCGACAGTGAATTCGAGCTGCCTCCCGGCACAAAGGTGGTGGACCTGGCCGAGGGGCTGCCCCGGATGCCCCAGCTGCCCCAGATGCCCAATATGCCGAAGCCCTAGTTCGGGTGTAGGGGCGGGGCGATCCCCGGATGACGCGGGCTGCGCCGGTTCTCCGCCGGGAGACAACCGGGCTAGCCGGGCGCCGCCTCTGCCAGAAACTTGCGCACCACCGCGCCGAACTGCTCCAGAATGACCTCCCATTGGCGGCGGCCGTACTCCTCGCTCATCCCGTTGCGGGGGTCGAGCGCCTCGAAACTGTACCAGATCTCGCGGTACTCGGGGTTGTAGCCGTCCTTTTCGGTCAGGTAGGGGTGGCCCAAATAGGCCGGAACCAGTTCCCCCGGGGGCGGCAGCAGTTCCGGGTGTACCGTCCCCGGGGCGGCCACCCAGGTGACCGCACCCTCCCACTTGTCCGCGTGAATCCAGTGATTGTTGAGCAGCGGCTCGCCCTGCTTCCCGGCGTCGAGGTAGAAATAGGTCATAGTCCGCGCGGGTGGACCGAAGGCGCTCCGGCGGGCCACGTTCTCCCGATAGATCTCCTCCGCCCGCCGACAGTACTCCGGGTTGGGTCCGTGACCGGGCAGGAGCAGGACCCGGCGAAAGCCGTAGAGGTGGATGCTCAGCAGCACCCTAGCGATGAGTTGCGAGAAAGCCTGGGCCTGCTCAGCCAGGGAGAAAGGGAGAGCCTCCTGCGGCACGGGTCCGTCATCGGGCTGAGTCGGGCAGTCGTAGCCGTAGGAGCCATCCTCGTTCTGCAGCGGGAAGGCGGCCGGGAAGGCCTCGGGCACCTGCATCTCCCGCTGGTAGGTCTCCCGCCACTCGAGGCGGCATTCCTGCAGGATGTAGCGGACATCTCCGTAGTACAGAGGGGGGAAGGCCACGCCTCCGAAGCGGCGCGCCGCTTCCTCGGCCAGGTAGGTTACTGTCAGATAGTCGGTGCCGAAGGGCATATGGGGACCGTGCCACTCGAGGGAGCCGACCGGCAGATAAGCGAGATTGCAGGCCTCCCGCCGGGCGACCACCTGGCTGGGAACCATGCGGTCAAAGCGGACCTCAGGCATCAGCCGAAACCTCCCTTGAGTGCTTTCGCGGCGGGCGCGCGATGAAGATGCCGTGTCCGGCGTCGCAGCCAGGCCCGCCTCCGCTCCTCCGGGGGACGGGAACCGGGCAAGCGTGGACCGGCCACCCAGTTTACAGTTTTCTGAGCGGCGTGTCCCCCTCCCCAGCCGGCCGCGGAGCGACTGGTACACGCTGAACCGATGCCTTAGGGGAGAAGGATGATTGTGGCAACAATCGCCGTGAGGGGGGCTGCCCCCTGGCGAACCAGGCGCCAGGCCCTCAGCAGGAGTTCACGGCGGCGGCGGGGAAATCAGGCAAGAGCGGTTCCAAATCTCCGGTACGACGGCGTCTGGCCCGTCGGGCGTTTCTCCAGATTGCTGCTAGGCAGCCCGCTGGAGCGGGTGCTCCCCGTTGCCTGGGGGGTGGCCCTGCACGCCCGGTTCGAGTCCTTGCGAGCACTGACTGGAGCGCAGGCAGGCGAACACGCCGACCAAGCCGAATAGCACAACTCCCCCGGCAAGAGCGACCAGGCAGGTGATCATGGGGGCAAGTTCTCCTTGAAACAGCAGCGCCTGGTTGCTTCTATCGGCAGAAGGCCGGCCCGACTTGAGCCGGCGGGAGCAAGGGCCCCAGGCAAGGCGGGAGGAAGCACGTGGAGAAAAGCGCAGGGGTGGCTCTGCAGGCGCGGAGCATCACCGATATCATGGATGCCGCCGTGGGGCTTTACCGGCACCACTTCGGCACCTTGCTGGGCGTCGTGGCCCTGGTCTGGGCACCGCTCTTGGCGCTGCAACTTGCCTCTGGTGTCGCCTGGACGGGTATAAGTTCCTTCTGGACCGGGGAGGAGGAAATGCCCTGGACGGCCTTTGCCGGCATGATGGCCCTGCTGACCGTCACCTACTCGGTGTCAGGGCTGGCCAATCTGGTCTTCGCACCGCTTGCGGGAGGAGCGGTGGTGCGGGCGGTTTCCGAGATGTACCTGGGCCGTCCGGTGAGCGTGATGGGCGCCTACCGGCAGGTCACTCGCTGGTGGCTGCCGCTGATCGGCGCCCACCTGCTGATTCAACTGATCGTCGGCGGGATTGCCGCCGCCCTCGCCATGATTCTTGCCATCCTCGGCGGTGCGCTGCTGGCTTTCTCGCCGGTGGCGGGCGTGGTAGTAATCATTGTGGCCGTCTTGCTGGCCTTGAGCGCCGCCCTGGTGGGCTTCCTGCTGCTGATGGCGGCGGTACCCGCAATTGTCATCGAAAACCGGGGGGTGATTGAGGCCCTGCAGCGTTCCTACCGGCTGGTGCGCCCCCGCTTGGGGCCGGTGTTCGGGGCCTGGGTGCTGCTCGGTCTGCTCACCGCCGTGCCGGTACTGATGGCCTACGGAGTGTACGCGGCGGCGATGGCGGTGGGAGCGCGCCCCGGTTTCGAGGACCCCAGCGCCACGGGTGCCCTGGTGGGCTGGATGGCACTGGGAGGAGCGGTGGTAGCCTGCGCGGTCATCCTGGTCAAACCGATCATGTCAGTGGGACTGGTGGTCATCTACTACGATCTGCGCGTCCGCCAGGAGGGCTTTGACCTGGAGATGATGGCTGCCAGCCTGGCCGCACCGCCGCAACCGGCGGTGCCGCCTCCTGCTCCCCTGCTGGGCGGCGGCGGGAGACCCTCTCCTCCGCCGGCTCCGCTCCCGCTGCCACCTCAGGATTCAGGCTGACCCAGGAGCGAGCCCATGGCAACCCCCACTTCCCGCGACAAACGCGCCGTGCTCTACACCGACGGCGCCTCCAGCGGCAATCCCGGCCCCGCGGGGGCCGCCTTCGTGTTGCTGGACAACCAGGGCCGCACCCTGGCCGAAAAGGCTATTCCCCTGGGGCGCACCACGGTGGGCGTGGCTGAGTACCGGGCGCTCCTCGCCGGCCTGCGCGAAGCCCTGGCGCGGCGGGTCACGCGGCTTACCGTCATCAGCGACAGCGAGTTTATGTGCCGGCAACTGCAAGGCGTCTACAAGGTGCGCACCCCGGCGATCAAGCCCCTGTACGAGGAGGCGAAGGCGCTGAGCCGCCAGTTCGAGGTCTTCGAGATCCGCCACGCTGGGCGGGAGCACAACGCGCGCGCGGATGCCTTGGCCAAGCAGGCAGCGGCGAGGAGCGCGGAGCACTGGGAGAGCGCGCAATAGGCCGCCGCGTCATGTATTAGGTTGTCCTTCGCGTGGCGCAGGCTTCCCCGCGTAGCGCAGGCTTCCAGCCTGCGTCTGGCGCCTAGCGCAGGTCCCGCGTAGCGCAGGCTTCCAGCCTGCGTCTGGAACCTGCCAAGGAGGACCCCGCCCGCAGCCCGGCGAACTCTCTGGCGGTCCCATGACCTACTCAATATTCAGGGGGAGGCGCTTTGCCGCCCCGTCTTCGAGGAGTGACCCGCATGTCTCAGGAGCCTATCGGTTTTGCCGTGATCGGGGCGGGCAGCATCGGCCCTACCCACGCCTCCGCCATCGCCCAGGTCGAAGACGCCCGCCTAGTCGTCGTGTGCGACGTCATCGAGGAGCGCGCCAAGGACCTGGCCGAACAATACGGTGCTGCTTGGACTACCAGCATCGGCGAGGTGCTCACCCGCGACGAGGTGCAAGCCGTATGCGTCTGCACCCCCAGTGGGATGCACGGCGACCACGCCATCGCCGCCGCCGAAGCCGGCCGCCATATCCTGGTCGAAAAGCCCATTGACATCCGGCTCGATAAGATTGACCAGATGATCCAGGCGGCCCAGGAGAACCATGTCAAACTGGCCTGCGTCTTCCAGAGCCGGACCGTACCCGAACATATCAAGGTCCGGGAGGCGGTACGCAGCGGCAAACTGGGTAAACTGGTCCTCGGCGACTGCTACCAAAAGTGGTATCGTTCGCATGAGTACTACGCCTCCGCCGGTTGGCGGGCCACCTGGGAGTTGGACGGCGGCGGTTGCCTGATGAACCAGGGCGTGCACGGGATTGACCTGATCCAATGGATCATGGGCAAGGCGGCGCGGGTCAATGCCCACTGCCGGCGCCTGACCCGCAACATCCCCGTGGAGGACACCGCCGTCGCGCTGGTCGAGTGGGAATGCGGCGCCCTGGGGGTGCTGGAGGGCACCACCTCCAACTGGCCGGGGCTCAATGCCCGCCTGGAGATCAGCGGCGACGACGGCACCATCGTGGTGGACGGCGGCGCCATCGTGCGCTGGGAAATCCAAGGTGAACAAGCAGTGGAAACGGAAGCGCCCGGGGAGACGGCCTCCGCCGACCCGCGCGCCATCTCCACCGTAGGGCACGTCGCCCACATCGCCGACCTGTGCGCGGCCATCCGCGAGGACCGCGAGCCGGCCATCAACGGCCAGGAAGCCCGCCATGCGGTGGAGATCATCAAGGCCATCTACCTCTCCAGCCGCGAAGGTGGCGCCACCGTCGAACTACCGCTCAGTTACGAGGACGACGGACCGGGCATCTACCCCAAGTTGGGATCACCGCGGCTGGAATGGTAGGGGAGATAAGGCGCCACGGAAGCACAACGGAAGCACAACGGAAGCGCAGGGGAAGCGCGACGGAAGCAGTTGTAGGGGTGGACTTTGCCGAGCGTAGCGAGGCAATGCCCACCTGCGTGGATACACCCCGGCAAGCTGGGCGCATGCCCAGCCTGAATGCGGAGAGTGCAGCCGGCGTGAGTATGGTACACAGGTCTAGCGCAATGGTCTCGCTCACCACCCAACCTGGTGCTCGGCTCGCCCTAGTGGTCTTGTCGGCGGGCCTCCTCCTACTGGCGGGCTTTCCGGGGTGGGGACAGCGTGATCCCCGCGCCGCAGGCTACTACCAGACTGGGCTGGCCCTCAAGCGGGAGGGGAAACTGGCCAGCGCTGTAGACCAGTTCCGCCAGGCCGTCAAGTTGGACCCCCAGTACGCCGATGCCTACTGGGGCCTCGCCTGGTGCCTGGTGGGGCTGGGCAAGGATGAGGCGGCCATCGAGGCCTTTCGCTGGGTGATCCGCTTGGCCCCCGAGACCGACAACGCCGTGGAAGCCGCCAAAGCGGTCGAGCGCATCCGTCTGCGCCGGCCGGGCCTGGATCACACGGCCCCGGAGCCTCAAACGTTCCTGATTGCCCTGTGCATGGTGCGCGAGGGCAACAGCGATATCTACCTCGCCGACGCCCAGGGCGTAGTGCGCCGGCGGCTCACCACCGAGCCTTGCGCCGACACTCAGCCGGCCTTCTCCGGCGACGCGCACCAGATCGTGTTCGTGTCGGACCGCAGCGGCAATCGGGACCTGTGGGCGATCAAGGCGGACGGCACCGGCCTGCGGCAACTGACCACCGATCCCGCACCCGACTACTCTCCCACCTGGTCGCCCCGGGGTGCTGAAATCGTGTTTGTGTCCGAGCGCTCGGGGCACCCCGAACTGTGGAGCCTCAACCTGACCACGGGGGAACAACGGTCGCTGGGCCAGGCCTCGGGGCAGGACCTCTCGCCGGCCTGGTCGCCGAGCGGCGATACTTTGGCCTTCGTCTCCGACCGCGAGGGCACGGGCAAGATTTATCTCTGGGACCCGGCCACGGGCACCGCCCGGCGCCTGCTCAGCAATACCATCGCGGAGTACCGCCCAGTATGGGCTGCCGACGGGCAGTTCTTGTATTTCAGTTGGAGTCTGGAGGGCAACTGGCAGGTCTGTCGAGTCCGGCCCAGCGGGGAGGGGCTGGAGGCGGTGGCCCCGACGCCCGATAACCAGCAGTTGTGGGGCGCCTCCCCGGACGGCAGATGGCTGCTGGTCAGTTCCGACCGCACCGGACAGTCGCGGCTGTACCTGCGCAGCCAGCAGACGGGCGAAGTCAGGGCGGTTGGCCAAGCCAACCTCGAAGTGCTGGGCGGCGCCCTCTCTCCGGCCCTGCCGCAGGCGGTGGCTGAGATTCTGCTCACCGTGCAGCCGA
>CALFVE010000043.1 GCA_937928475.1 uncultured bacterium
GCCCGGGCAACCCGGCGCCGGGAGGAACTGGATAGGATGGCCGGGCACTCCCAGCGCCCGCAGATTGCCGTGGACATGCACACTCCCACCGTACACGGTCGTCCCTGGGTTCAGCGTTAGCGTGGCACCGGTGCCGACCGAGAGCACCGTACCCGCGGGGGACGCCGTGAGGTCGTAAGGAATACCCTGGTTGCGCCAGGTCGCCGAGGTGGTCACGTCCGGCTCGGCCTCGCAGGCGACCCCGATGGCTTGCTTGGCATTGCTGCGGTATCCGTTCTGGGTTCCCAGCAGGGGCACATTGTTCGCAGTGACATAGACCGGGAAGTCACCGCTGCTTGATATAGTGGAGTTGTTCACGCTGCCGGTGAGCGCGCCGACCAGCCGCAGCCCGTACCGTCCGCTCTGGGCCAGGTTGGTGCCGTCAAGGGTAATCTGCGAAGAACCGGATACATTCACCCCGTCATCCCGGCTTCCGGCAACCTTGCAGTTGGTCATGGTCAAGCGGGCGCTGGGGCAAGTAATCCCAGTAGCGGCGTAGAACACGCGCGTAGCGAGGAGTTCGGCCTCGGCACCGGGACTCAGGTAGATTCCCTCCCAGGAGCCGGGTGTGCTACTGGGACCCGTTAGCATCACCTTCCCGCTGCCGGTGAGGCCACTGACTAGTCGCCCCTCGACATTCATGCGTTTGCAGATGAGGGCGAGGGGACGACGCAGAGTCAGGGTGACGCCGGCGGGAATGGTGAGGGGATCGCTGGATGCCGCCACCAGATTCAGCGGCACCGCCTGCGGCTTCCAGGCCTGGTCGCGCTGAAGGTCAATCGCCGCCGAGGTACTGACCGCGATTTCCTGATACGCGTTGCCCAAGAACTCCAAACCGGTGCCGAGCATGCCTACGCAGTTGGCCTTGAGAAACACAGGATACTCGCCGCTGCGCCTGAAGGTGCAATTGGACACCGAACCGGTGGGATAGACGGTTTCGAGGTAGAGGCCCCGGCGCCCGCAGTCCGCGAAGGTGCAACCTCGGAAGTTGACCTGGGCCGAGTTGTATACCACCGCGCCGTCGCGAGCCGCTGAGAGGAACTTGCAGTCAGTGAACGAGACCCGCGCACCGTCAATGGTGACATTGTCATTGGCCAGGGAGAAGACGGCGCCGGCAAGGGTGGACCGGGAAGTGGGAGCGAAATGCACGCCGCCCCACCCCCCGAGCGGCAGGCTGCGGGAGGTGAAGGTCACCGGGTGGTCCGCCGAGGCGGCGACGCTCAAATTCCCGGCGATGATCAGAGTGTAGTTGCCCGTCGCTTGCACCAGTACGTCGGGGTCAACCGTGAGCGAAGCGCCGGGCAGGAGTATGGCGTCGCCCGTGAGCCAGTAGGGAGAGCTGCTGAGCGTCCAGTGCAAGACGCCGGACAGGTTGCCCGAGACCGGCGTGTAGGCGTCAGCCGGCGTCATCGCCCCGGCCAAAGTCAACAGCACAAGCCCGCGCCAAGATGCCCGCAGAGGCTTCACGGTCTCCCCCTTCGCGGTGTTTCACAGGTGAGCACGCCGCACTACCGGCCGTTGTATTCGCCTAGCAAGCAGATCTCGGTCTCGAGGTCCACCCCGAACTCGTCGTGAACCTTCTGCTGAACCAGCCGGATCAACTCCAGCACGTCCCGCGCGCGGGCGTGCCCGCGATTCACCACGAAATTGGCGTGCTTGGGGGAGACCTCAGCATCACCCACGCGCAAGCCCTTGCCGGCCACCGCCTCGATCAGTCTTCCGGCATAATCGCCCGGGGGCCGCTTGAAGATGCACCCGGCACTGCGGCTGGCTACCGGCTGCTTGGCGCAGCGCTCCTGGATGATTTCGCACATCCGTGAGTGCACGGCGGCCGGCTCCGCGGGCACCAGACGTATGCCGACGCGCGCTACGAACTGTCCTCGCTCCCGCAGCGCGCTCTGCCGGTAGGAGAAGCCGGCCTCCTCCGGCGTTAAGCGCAGGAGGTCTCCGGCCGGAGTGGCTACCTCCACCCAGGTGAGCACCTGAGCCATCTCCCCGCCGTGCGCACCGGCATTCATGATCACTGCGCCGCCGACGCTTCCGGGGATGCCTGCGGCAAACTCTAGCCCCGAAAGACCGGTGTCGGCGGCCAGGTGGCAGATCGCGGCCAGGCTGGCCCCGGAGCAGACGGTGAGCGACTCCCCCTGGAGCGACAGATCGGTCAACCCTCCCGCCGCCTTGAGCACGATGCCCCGAACGCCCGCGTCGCTGACCAGCACATTAGTGCCGTTGCCCAGGAAGACCGGCGCGAGGGCAAAGCGGTGAAGAATGCGCAAAGCCCGCAGCGCCGCGGACAGACTGTGGGGAATGACCAGGACATCGGCGGGGCCGCCGATGCCGAAGGAGGTGTGCTCGGCCATGGGGGCGTCCAGGAGAACGGTCAGCCCGCTGTCCGCGCGCAGTTGCTGGGTGGCCTCAGCCAGGGCTGCATCCATGGCAGGAGAAATCGCCGGGCGCAAGGCTACTCGGACTTGGGCTTCGGCTTGCGCGCCGGCGCCTTGGCCGCAGGCTGCGTGGTTGTTGCCTTGGTCTTAGGCTTCTGCTCGGGCTCCGGCGTCTCGGGCTTGCCCAGGGGAGTGGTGAGGGTCTTTTTCACCACCTCCGCGCCAGTCTCGACTATCTCCCCCAGGCGCTTGGCTCCCTCTGATACTTCCTCGCGCACCGAGCCCGCGGCTTTGCCCACCGAGGCCTTCAGCCCGGCAGTCTCCGTGGCCTGGGCCACCGCCTTGGCCGGGACGATGATGGTATCGGGGCCGTGGACGATCCCCTTGACCACGGGCAGGGAGAGCACGCCCTCCGTTAGGTCGCGCCAGGCTCCGCCG
>CALFVE010000044.1 GCA_937928475.1 uncultured bacterium
TCGTCTCGGGAACCGCGGGCGGCGCTGGAGGCGCCGTGACACCCCCGTTGGCAGTGGGTGGCGGCGGGGGGGGAGGGGGCGGGACTGCGGGTCTGGTCGACTTTAGCAGGAGAGCCCCGAGGATGACTGCCCCCGCCAGCACTAGCGCCGTCAATCCCCAGAGAACCCGGCGCAAGGTACTCGAGTTAACGGGGGGCTTCCCCTTGTCCTTTTCGGGTGGAGGTGGCTTCAGCGCTTGGCGCAAGGCCGCGACGAACGCAGTGCAGGTTGGGTAGCGTTGCCCGGGGGATTTGGCCAGGGCCCGCGCCATGACTTCGTCAACCGCCTTGGGCAGCGGCCATCGGGCGACGCTGGTCAACGCCGGCGGCGTTGCATGGGCGACCTGGTTCATGACTGTGAGAGAATCGCCCGTGAAGGGGGGACGGCCTGCCATCATCTCGTAGAAGAGCACCGCGAGGGAGTACTGATCGCTGGGTGGCTGAATGTCTCTTGAGCCTTTTGCCTGCTCGGGAGACATGTACTCCGGCGTGCCCAGGCGCGACAGGTCTACGGTCAGTCCCGACTGGTGCACATCGCGCGAAATTCCGAAATCGGTGAGAATGGCTCTTCCGTCGCGGCCGAACATGATGTTGCCCGGCTTGACATCGCGGTGGACGATGCCCTGCCGATGCCCGTAGTCGAGGGCGTCGGCTATCTGGGCAAGTATGGTCACGCTCTGTGCCGGGGCTATGCTCTCGCGCTGCAGGCGCTCCTTGAGGGTGCGCCCTTCAAGAAACTCCATCGCTATGCAGTACGGTGGCCCTTGCAACAAGGCCTCGAAGATCGTTACCACGTGCGGATGTTTGAGGCTGGCGGCTGCGCGAGCTTCTCGGATGAACCGCTCGATGAGCTCCGGATCATCACTAGTCAGCACCTTCAGCGCCACCACGCGGTTGAGCGAGGGCTGCCAAGCCTTGTAGACCACCGCCATGCCGCCTTGGCCGATCTGCTCCAGGATTTCAAAGGGGCCAATGGTCGGCACAACTTGCTTCACCGTCGCGTCGTGGGGTCTCATTTTTGTGCCAGTCCGCCTTCTGGAAGGTAGGGACGCCTGCCCGCGAGACTCGGATGGGCAATGCGAACCTCCGGTGCTTGGGCTATCCGCTGAACCAGCCGCGAAAGAGCCTAAACAAGTAGCGCAACGCCATGACAATGAGGAGGATGCGGACAAGCCACCAACCCACTTCCCTCAGGCTCAGCGGTTGGCTTGCCCGTCGCCGCTCGGCGGCCCGCACAGATGCCTCCCCTGTCTGAGGCAAACCAACTTCGTCTAGGGTGTGGGCTGCGGTGTCTTGACTCTGTATCAGTCTGCGCTGGAACTTCAGCACGGCAAGTGCCTCAACACTCTTGCAGGAAGCTAAGGCTCGCACAACCGCTGCCTCCGCCCTGTCAAAGCAGCCGGCGCGCCGCCACAAGTCAGTCAGCACCAGCCAGCCCGCTTCCTGGCCGTCTTGCTCCTGGGCGAGTTCCAGCGCGTCTGCAGCTCGCTTGCGCCACTCGGTGGCTGCCGCGCTCCATCTTGCTAAGTCGCCGGCGTTCTCAGGGGTTCCGCAGGCAAGGCATTCATCAGACTCGCCCTCCGCGCTCCCGTCGCGTTGGGCGTATGTCACCAAGTCGTCGTAGACCCAAGCCAGCTGTTTGTAAGCTGAGATGACTTCGGACAGGGGAGCCGTTTCCTCTGCAATCAACGCCCAGCAGGCGAACCGGCGGGCCAAGCTCGACTGATCCGAAGCCAACTGAGCCTGATAGGCCGGGCTCTGCACGACCTGGCCCCAAGAGCCTTCTGCCTCTTCTATTTCCAGAGCGCAAAGACCACAGTGGGGACAGATTTCCAGCCAAGCACCCATGGTGTCTCGCATCATGGGTGGGGGGCGGAAGTCGAGGTCAGGCGCACCGCGCGTGTTAGTTGACGCAAGCACCCTTTGAGTGCTCTCCTGTCCGCATAGGGCACACCGCTTTTCGACTTGCGCGTATGTGGTCATTCTGGGCTACCTCCCTCGCGGCTGACGTATGTTGTCCCTTCGCAGCACGTATTTCGCAAAGCAGGAGCGCTATCATTGTTCTGCATTGATGACGAGTGAGGATTGGCGAGGCTATAGTCTCACTTAGACATAGCGAGCAACTGTGCCCGCTATCGATACGGAGTGATCAGCGTCCGCCCCAGCCGCAGCCGAGCACCCGGTGGCACGACCTGGGGCGCGGGTAGGCGGCGCCCTTCTACGAAGGTGCTGTTGGCACTGTTCAGATCGTAGGCGACCCAACCGGCGGGATGCCACTCCAGTTGCAGGTGAACAGCAGACACCTCGGCGTCGGCCAGAACCACGTGATTGCCCGGCCCTCTGCCTATTCGCAGGCTCCGCGAGCGAACCTCAACCACACGGCTGGGCGATCCAGGTTCTCGGATCACGAGCCTCCAGACTGGGGCTGCGGCGACGGGTCGGCGGCGTTGCCTCTTGGCCACCACTGCCGCCAGGAGGAGCAACACGACTGCCGCTGCGCCAACTACCGCAAGGTGGAGGGGGTCAGCTCCGGACCGGATAGGAGCGCCCCCGCCGCCGAGGGGCCGCTCACCATGCGGGCCGACGTCGGCGAAGGTGGAAATGACCCAGAACGGCTCGGCATCTGCCTCCACCTCAAGACCCAGCACGCGGAAGTTCCAGGTGCCTCGCTGAGGATTGCGGATGTACAACTGAGCGGGTATATCGTCGAGGTAGGTCACGCTCGGTGAGTCTTCATCAACCGTCTCACCGCCCGGCGCAATCGCTCTGAGGACGAGTTTACTTCCCGGGTAGTTGAGGATCACGCGCAGGTAGGGGATGGCCCTCTCCAGGGTGACGGAGCCACCGTCCCGCTCCTCGCCCGCTCGGACGAGACCTTTCTGCTGGTGCTGCACCGTCTCCACCGGCGGGAAGTCTGCCAGCCTGGCCGTGCGGGTAAGGCTGCCGCTGATGTGTCTCCCGCCAGTGAAATCTTCTTCTCTGGAGATTGTGTCTTGGTCCTCAGACAGTCTGATGTCTTCCCGAATAGCCCACTCCCACGAGCCCCGTTGCTCCAAGATATGCGAGGCCGGCCGCCCGCTGCGGAGATGGTCCCCAAGGAAATCGTCCAAGACGGACCGTTCGGCAAAGACAATGTAGTCGCCACCCCACAGGCCAGTCGACTGGCGCCGGTAGACGTAGTAAATCTGGTCGCGGCTTTGCACCGCGACCATCCTGTCCTGATAGCTCCGTCCGTCCGGTCGCTGTTTCGCCTCGCCCTCCCAGTGCCCCGAAAGATCGGGTACGCCCGACCCTGGTCCCGCTTTTCTGGCCGCCACCGCGCGCAGAGTCTCGGCTGCATTGATGATGTAGAAGTTGCCCTGATCTAGGGACTTGCCCCCCTTCTGAGCTCCCTCTTTGATAGCCTGTTTGACCTCAGCCGCGCTCAGCGTTGGATCCAGCGACAACACCAACGCAGCCAAGCCGGCGACAAAGGGCGCGGCCATGGAGGTGCCAGGCATGAACTGGCCAGTGGCCTGAGAGCCCGGCTTAGCCTTGTCATCCCACCAGCAACTCCACACGTCCTCCTCTCCGCCCGTACCCTTTCCGCCTGGGGCTGCGACCGTGACGCACTTGCCGTAGTTGCTGTACTTGCTCAGACGCGCCTGGCGGTCGCAGGCTGCTACCACTATGTAATTGTCGAATTCTTGCTCCAGGCCTGCGGGCGAATTCCATATTGCGTCGATGGGCGGTTCCCCACGGTTATTTACCCCATTGCCAGCCGACTGCACGAGAACGGTTCCCGGCCCCTTTGCGTCCCTAGGTCGTTTATGAGCAGCGTGACTTAGGGCCCGCCGCCACCATAGCTCGTCCCGTTTTCTAGCTAGGTTGTCGCTGAGTCCGCCAGGTTCATGGTCCCAAACCGTCCCAAGAGACATATTGACAACGCGGCATCCATCGTCCACTGCCATCCGCAGGGCATCGGTCTGCATAGTAGTAGTGATGGATGACGTACCGACGTCATATAGTCTCAGGCTACACTTGTGTGCAATCCCGACCGCACAGAATCCGTTCTGGCTAGCGGCTGCTATGCCAGCTACGTGGGTGCCATGAGGGCTATCTGCTACGTGAGTTGTCTTGCCAATGGATTTGTAGACTTTGACACGGCCGCTGAGATCTGGATGGCTCTTGTGGAATCCACCGTCGATAATGCCGATCTGTACGCTGGGATCGCCTTCGGTGATATTCCATGCAACAGGTGCCTTGACTAAGGCCAGACCCCATGGTTTATCTCTGGGTGGATCTGCCTGCCAGTTCATCGGGGCGAATCCATCGCCCTCGTCAGGATAAACAGCCTGGGGCACACGCACCCAGTTGAAAGTAACAGCTTCCACGCCAGGTCTACTGCGGAGCCGGTCGGCGATGGCCCTGGCCTCCGCGAATGTGCCGCTTCCGGTGAGCCGAAACTGCATCAGTCCCAAGTCGGGCATGCTGCCAACCAGCCTGAGACCGAAGTCACGCGCGATAGTGGCCGCTTGACCCGGATCTCCCGCCACAAGCACCTCGTTGCCAACCACGCTCAGGCCGGTGATCGGGTCTCTCTCTATTCTGGAGGGTTCGATGGGGGCGAAGTAGAGCCGCGGGCCAGGCCCCCCTCCCGCGCCACCTGCAGGCCCCCCACCAGGCAACGGCGACGGACAGCCGGCGAGCATCACGATCAACAGTGCTGCGAGCAAGAGCAAGCAGCAGGCCAGTGCATCGTGCCGTGCTCTGGTGACCTGCATCTCCCTCACCATGCTATCGAGGCAGCGGTCAGGCGCGTAACATGCCGACCCGAAGTGCGCAGGCTAGACGTTGGGCCGCAGTTGGTACCCCGAGTACACCAACATACCGCCCCCCACCAGGGTTACGATCAATCCTAGCCCCGGCGTCGCGCTCGCCGTGGAGAGCATAAAAAGGAGCGCTGCCAGGCCAATGATGCCACCAACAATCATCGCTGCCCACCCCCCGGTCTTGGTGAACACCAGTCCTGCTCCGATGACGCTGAAAATCGCGATACCGGTGGCTGCTGGGGCTGTG